>JBPCUG010000363.1:0-3716 GCA_051011275.1 Cyclobacteriaceae bacterium
CTTAAGCGAGGTGAACACAAGCACCATTGAGCCCACCCAACGAAAGATGTTTTGTTGCGAATAGGCACCCCATAGAAAAAGTGATAAAGCATAAACCATCCAAACTACAGATAGCACTAAACTTAAACGCACGGTTGTAATAGCATAGGCATCCCATAGGTTTTGTACCTGAACAGTTAATAGGCCACCCAAAACCGCATGACTTAGCAGGGCGATGGTCAGGCTGGCTTTTTCTTTGTTCTGTTTTACCTCCTTGCTTTGTTCCAGAGAAGCTGCTTGATCCATCACTTTCGAAAAAGTAAAGCCCAGTACCGCCAAGCCTATCCATACCAAGGCTCCAGGATTAAAGAAAGGGATGTATTTGAATCCAAGCCAGGTGACCCACTCCACTTCCCAGGCCACAGAGAACCAATACACTAAAATGATGAGCCAGGCACCCATGCTCAAGTTCACTGCCAAAGGCAACTTGGTGCGATGGCCTAAACCAAAAACTACCGAAGTGAGCGCCAGCCAAATAAATGCGTTAAGCACATAGTGCATACCGCCGGTACTGAAGTGCACACCCAAATCGGCCGAAGCGATGGCCACAATAATAATTCCCAGGCCAAAGTATGCCGCAGCCGGTATTATGGCTTCTTTCGACAAACGATGAATAACAAAAGAAGTAGTCAAAAATACTACTCCGACAAAGAGGGTGGGAAAGGCATATGGTATGGTGAAGCTTTTGAAAATATAGATCGACCAGAAAACAAAATTAATAGCATTTACTAGTCCCAGATACAAGTTCATGCCATTGAACTTATTTTCGTCCTGCCAGGATGCCAAAATAAGGCCTGCCAAATAAACCAAGAAGAAAGTAGTAATATAAAAGAACGGCTTGGTCCACAATTCCGGCTCAAAATAGATATAGTAGGTACAATAGATAAATACAGTAACTAAAAATGACATAACCCTTAACTCCGGCCAATTCTTTGAAGCGCTTAGGTAAAGCGCAACCACGTTTAGCGTGAGCACATAGATAAATAAAAGAAATACTTGATCGAAATGTGCCTTAAGGATCAATGGTGTAAGAAGCCCGCCGAGAATACTAATAAAGATCAACATCCGCATTTCAAAGCGGTAACTGATCACAGTGATCAAAGCGGTAAAGGAGATCATAGATATGGCCAAAGTATTGGCTGACCAGAGGATGTGATCAGAAAAACTGGCGTAAGCGAAGGTGGCGAATATAATGCTACCCGCAAGCCCAGATAATATTTCAGAGGAAAGCTTCTTTTCCTGTAGGTATAAAGTATACCCGTAGAACAATCCCGTTGCCCCTAGGAGTAATCCGATAGCCACACGGGCAGTAGGTGGTATCCAGCCTTGATCGAAGGCCAGCTTGAAGAAATAGAGGATGGCCATGAAAACAAAGAAGCCTCCCAAAAAGGTGATCCAGTTGCGCTTGATAGTGTCCCACATAATCGTGTTTTTTTGATTATTTGATTGGTCAAACCTAAAGACCAATTCTCAATCATACCAACCGAAATTTGTTAAAAACAGACTTTTGAAAGTATCATATATAGCTCACTATTGACCTTAATGGTTAATTATTTGTATTTTTACGGACTTCAGTATTTAGCAAATGGACAATTTACAGGAGATCATTGGTATCCTTTCCCAGGACGACAAAAAGGGATTTCGACGGTTCATAAATCGCCAGAAGAAGCTAGATCAACGCAAAGACCTGGAGCTGTTCGAACTACTGGATCGAACGGAAAAATATACTTCAAAGGAAATCTTGGGTAAGCTCTATGAAACCCCAAATCCAACTGCATATCACGCCTTGAGAAAAAGGCTGATAAAAAAACTAATGGAATACATCACCTTAAAACGCATGGAAGCGGATACTACCAGTGCCTCCTCTATCATGAGTATTATCTCTTTAGCTGGCTACCTCCTCGATCATAAGGCCGAACGGCTGGCATGGTTTTATCTGAAAAAGGCAGAAAAGCTGGCCCACTCGAATGAACAGTTTGACTTGCTTAACACTTTATACAATGTGCAGATAGAAAATAGTCAAAGCGAATACGCCTTACCCTTAAACGATATCATTAAAAGGAAAGAAGCTAATCAGCAACTAGCTCTGGAAGATGAACGAGTAACCATTGCCTACAGCTTGATCAAAGAGAGATTGCAGCAGATAATATTAGAGGGCCAGGAAATCGACTTCGAGGCAGTTATCCAAACAATTCTTAGGCAGTACCAATTACATGACGCAGTGATCCAACGCCCGAAACTGCTGTATAATGTGCTCTCGATCACACGCAGTGCGATCTTGGCCAAAAAGGATTTCTACACCTTCGAGCCCTATATCATCCGGCACTACCGGGAAGCTAAGTTTAGTTTCAGCAAAAGCAATCATTTTTATAAGCTTAGTATCATCTATATGATTGCCCATGTTTTGTACCGTAATCGAAAGTTCAAAGCCTCGGCGGTTTACTTGGATGAGATGCAAGAGGATCTACTGGCTTTCAATCGCAGCCATTATGTGCGATTCTATGCAAAATACACTTTATTGAGGGCCGCGGTAAACTGTTATATAGGAAAAATTTCCGAAGGAGTTGGTCTATTGGAGGAGGAGCTGCAGCGTAAAGATTCCATCTTCAATGTCAAGGACCAAATCGAAATGCGACTGAATCTTTGCTTCTACTATTTTTTGCAAGGAAGGTTTGGTGATGCAGTGAAACTAAACTTGGAAATGGGTAAAACAGAAAAATGGCTAGAAAAAAATATGGGTCGTGAATGGGTAATGAAACGAAGCATAATGGAAGTGATTGCTCACTATGAGTTACAAAATCGGGATCTAGTGTCCAGTCGTATTCGCAGCATTGAAAGGAACTTCGCAAATATCTTTAAGCATCCTTTATATCAGAGAGGTAGGGCGTTTCTGAATTTAATGAAGATATTAATCGACCGGCCAAAAGAAGCGATAAGTGAAACTTTCAAGTCTCAGGCCGAAACCGCTCTGATCACAATCCCCGAGGAACAGGAGGATCTACAAGCAATGGCCTTCTACGCTTGGCTTAAATCAAAAATGTTGGACCAGAATTACTATGAGGTTTTATTAGACACTGTTAAGCCAGAAGTCGACTTGGCTTCTTAATGCCAAATATAATTTGGCAGATCATTGGTATAGTAAAAGCTGTTTGGCGCTTTTAGGCATCTTTTGTAATTTTCATTTTTAAGTAAAAAGGCAAATTTAAATGTAAGCCCTCTCTGGCAATTCTTGAACCTTGATAAACCAACTAATGAAGAAGACCAACCACAAGAAAAACACCCGAAGAACTTTCATTAAAGGGACTGCTCTGACTGCAGCTGGATTTATGGTAGTCCCCCGCAATGTTCTAGGTGGAAAAGGATTCGTAGCACCAAGTGATCAATTAAATATTGCAGGGATAGGTGCTGGCGGGAAGGGTACCAGCGATATTAAGAGCTTTAGTGAAAGCCCGAATGTGAATATCGTTGCCCTTTGTGATGTGGACGACAGGCAAGCAGTAGCCTCAAGAGAAAGTTTTCCCAAAGCTACCTATTACAAGGATTTTAGAAAGATGCTGGAGAAGGAGGGGGAGAACATTGATGCCGTATCAGTTTCCACTCCTGATCATATGCATGCCGTGCAAGCTTATGCAGCCATGCAAATGGGCAAGCATGTATACGTTCAGAAACCATTGACC
>JBPCUG010000364.1:0-5673 GCA_051011275.1 Cyclobacteriaceae bacterium
TGTGCACTTACCGTTGATTGCTGCCCGCGTGGCAGAACTTAAAGACGTTACAATTGAAGAAGTTGCCGCCACCACCACCCGAAATGCGCTTGACCTGTTCAAGATGGATCATTTCACTGAACCGTCAAGCGATATGTAATGGCAACTTATAAGAAGATAGAGATCCCCACTCACGGAGCAAAAGATCCTCAAAGCAAGGTTTTGATTATCTATACTGGCGGGACATTTGGAATGGCCTACGGCCCCAAAGGCAGCCTGCAACCCTTTGACTTTGGTGACATCTTCGAGCACTTCCCTACACTTAAAAATATAGACATTAAAATAAGCGTGATCTCCTTTCCGGAGCCAATCGATTCATCCAACGTCCGGATAGCACATTGGAATACTATGGGAGATATGATCAGGGAAAACTACGAAGCTTATGATGGCTTTGTTATTTTGCATGGCACCGATACCATGGCATATAGCGCCTCGGCGTTGAGCTTTTCGTTAGCGGGGCTTAATAAACCGGTGATCTTTACTGGGGCACAATTGCCCATTGGTGCGGTACGCACGGATGCTTGGGAAAACCTGGTTACCAGTTTACAAATTGCTTCAGCCAAAAAATCCGACCAACCTATCGTTTGCGAGGTATGTATATATTTCAATAGCTTTCTTTACAGAGGTAACCGTGCTGTTAAAGTCGAGAGCAGCCACTTCGATGCATTTGCCTCAGAGAACTATCCTTTCCTGGCTGAGGCAGGAATAACCATAGATTATAATATCGCTGCACTAAGACCATATCAATTAGAAGCGGAGCTTAGAGTGCACACTTATAAAAAATGCAATCTGACAATTCTGAAATTCTTTCCTAGTTTGAATAAAAGTATTGTGCAAAGCATCTTTTCAACTCCTGGCTTACAAGGTGTGATCCTGGAAACTTTTGGCTCAGGAAATGCGCCTACTAAACCCTGGTTGATCGAGGCTTTGATTCAGGCTATCGAAAACAACATTGTATTATTTAATGTTTCTCAGTGCATCGGCGGGCGAGTCCTTCAAGGAAGGTACGCTACAAGCCAGCATCTTAAGGATATAGGAGTGATAGGAGGCAGTGATATTACTACCGAAGCGGCCCTGGCTAAGATGATGTTTTTGTTCAGTTCTTATTCGTCATTGAGTGACATAAAATCTGGAATAAGGTCCTCAATTTGTGGGGAAATGACCCCCATGGAGTAAAGCGCTAAAATGTAGGGCAAAATTTGCATTAAGTGTTTTTTATTGATTTATTTGTACGTATGTGGTATAATAACGGGAGAGGTGACCGAGTGGTCGAAGGTGCTCGCCTGGAAAGTGAGTGTGCCCCACAAGGGTACCGGGGGTTCGAATCCCTTCCTCTCCGCCATATTAGGTTGTCAAAGAACCTTTCAATTCGATCGTAATAACATATTCTATAACTATTAACCATTTTTAATTAAGAGTCGTAAAACTGAAATTATGAAAAAGTTATTTGTTTTATTAATGCTTTCCGGGTTGCTCTGCTTTGGATACTCAACACAAGTCTATGCACAAGATGGAACTGACGGCACGGAGCAAGTAGATGATGCCAGTTTTCATCAAAATGTGAAGAACAAGTTTATTGAGGGAGGCTGGGAATTTATGGGTATTGTATTAGTATGTCTCATTCTTGGGCTTGCTATTTCCATTGAAAGGATCATCACCTTAAACCTGGCAACAACTAATACTAACAAACTGTTGGCTAACGTTGAAGATGCCCTATCAACGGGTGGAGTGGAAGCAGCTAAAGAAATTACAAAGGATACCAAAGGGCCTGTTGCCTCGATATTCACTCAGGGGCTTATGAGGATGTCAGAGGGTGTGGAGATGGTGGAGAAATCCATTATTTCTTATGGCTCTGTAGAAATGGGTAGATTGGAAAAAGGATTGGTTTGGGTACAACTGTTTATTGCCCTAGCTCCAATGCTTGGTTTCATGGGTACAGTACTCGGTATGATTGAAGCTTTTGATTCCATCCAGGCAGCAGGTGATATCTCTCCCGCGTTGGTGGCTTCAGGTATCAAAAAAGCACTGTTAACTACAGTGGCTGGGTTGATTGTAGCTGTGATCTTGCAAGTTTTTTATAACTACTGCGTTTCTAAAATAGATAGCTTAGTGAACAGCATGGAAGATGCTTCCATTTCACTGGTTGATATTTTGGTGAAACATAAAGTAACTGCTGGCTAAACCATCAAACTATGAATATTGAAGGAATCGTAAATATTGCGCTTTACCTAGGCTACTTTCTGGTGGCTGTTGCGGTAGTGGTAGTGATTGTACTTCCATTGATCAAAGCGTTAGACCAACCGAAAACGCTAGTACGTGCAGGGATTGGATTGGCCGTTATCTTAGGACTGTTTTTTGTATCCTATTTGATGTCTGGTGGAGAGGCTTCTGAAGATGCCAGTGCCGGAATATCAAAAATGGTTGGCGGCCTACTTACTATGATGTACATACTGGTTTTTGTGGCGATCGTTACAATTGTATATAATGAGGTAAGTAAATTCTTGAAATAATGGCTAGAAGCAAAAATAGGGGAAGCAACCAAATCAACGCTGGGTCAATGGCCGATATTGCGTTTTTGCTATTGATCTTCTTTTTGGTAACTACGCAGTTTCCCAATGATAGAGGCATCTTGTTTCAGTTGCCTCCGAAACCAGATCCCAATGAGCCTCCACCGGATATTACCAGGAATGATCGGAACATTTTCAAGATCCTGGTAAACTCAAACAATCAACTTCTGGTTGAGGATGAGCCCTTGGGGGACGTGAGCAAAATAAAGGATATGGTTAAGGAATTTGTACTTAACAATGGGCGCAATCCAAGTTTATCAGACAGTCCAACTGATGCAATCGTTTCGTTTAAGACTGATCGAGGTAGTAAGTATGAGATCTTTATAGACATATTGGATCAGCTCGATGGTGCTTATAATGAGATCTATGGTGAGCGCATCGGTATGACAGGGACGGAATATTTGGCCCTGAAATCCAAGGCTAAGAAAACGCCTGAGGACCGGAACAAGATAGACAAGGCTAGAGGAAAAGGAGAAGGGCCAGATGGCAAACTAGGTTTTCCCAAACAAATTTCTATTGCTGAACCAAGTAAAGTAGGAGGTTAGTATGTCAAAGTTTAAAAAGAAATCTAAGGCTTCTCAGGAAATCCCAACTGCGGCATTGCCTGATATCATTTTCATGTTGTTGTTTTTCTTTATGGTTACAACTGTACTGAGAGAAACAGAGTTCCTGGTACAACAACAATTACCGCAGGCAACGCAACTTAGTAAATTGGAGAAAAAATCATTGGTTAGCTATATCTACATTGGGAAACCAAAAAATGTAGCGGTCTACGGTGATGAACCAAAGATCCAAACTAATGATGTTCTGATTGGTCCCGAAGGTATTGTGAACTTTGTTAATGCGGAAAAGGACAAATTAGATGAGGTGGAAAGAGATGCTATTACCATTTCGCTTAAAATAGACAAGGAAGCAAAGATGGGTATCATATCCGATGTTCAACAAGAACTTCGAGAGGCAAATGCTCGAAAGATAATGTATGCTACCCCGGAAAAAGTCGATGACGTAGCCGGGTAAACCTAATATAATTTCAGTTTAAAAACCTGCTCTAATTTTTAGGGCAGGTTTTTTTGTATCATCCATCTCTTAGTTTGAAGGTCAATCAAACGCACTTGGGTAAAGCAGCCTAATAACCATAAATACGGTGCCTAAGTAAACTAAGGTCACGGGAAAACCAATCTTCATAAAATCCCTGAACTTATAGCCCCCCGGACCATAAATGATCAAGTTGGTCTGGTATCCTATTGGCGTTAAAAAGGCAGCGGATGCAGCATAGGCGATGGCTAAATAGAAAGGAGCTCCTGGTAGTCCAAGGCTATTACTCAGGGCATAGGCTAAGGGGAATGTAATTGAGACGGCCCCCACATTGGAAATAAATGAGGTGAGCATGGTAGTAATAACCAGCAGCGCTATCAAGATACCTTCCACTCCAAATGGGCTGAAGAAGTCGATCATCAAAGTAGCGATCATATCTCCCGCTCCTGTTTTGATCACCGCGTTGCCCAAGGCCAGCGAAAAAACCAGAATGGCTACTAAATTGATATCCACTTCACGTTTGATGTCCTGCATGGTAATCATTTTCAATCCAGCCATCAAGGTAAAAATGAGCATCAAGGATACTATCAAAGGGAAGTAGCCAAGCAACAGCAATACTATAGAAAGCAAGGCAACTATGGCGAGAGAATAAATCTTAGTCTTTCCCGGAGGGGTAACTTTCTTCTTTTTCGATATCACATAAAGATCTCTATAAAGATCAATCCGGTTTTTTAACTGATCGCCAGCTAGCAAAAGCAACAGATCCCCGGTACGCATGCGGATGTCCCCTATTTTTCCCGATAACTTTTCACCATTACGATGAACGGCCACGATGGCAGCATCATAAAGATTGCGGAAGTCTGAAAATCTAACCTTCTTACCTATCAAACCTGAGTTGGGACCAATTACTACCTCTGTTAGTGCCACAGTTTCCTGGCTCAGGGCATCAGCGTGTTTAGGTAACTGAATTTCCGGATTGCTTTGGATCAACTCCATTATTTGGGTGGTATCCCCGGCAAAGATCAAAGTATCATTGTCCTGGATCACTTCGGTGGGTTCCACTGGGGAAATGGTGCTTTGACCTCGGATGATCTCCACCAGGTAGATGCCTTTTAGCTGGCGAAGACCTGCTGCATGAACAGTTTTATCAATCAGCGAAGAATTTTTCATCAGCTGGGTTTCCACCAAATATTCCCTTGGGTTTTTATTGAAGTCATCTACCACGTCAGAATGGTCGGGAAGCAGCCGGTGGCCAAATATGGTCATGAACAGAATCCCTGTAATACAGACTGACACTCCGACTATCAGTAGGTGTATCAAGTTAAATTCCAGACCTTTTTCTGATAAAAAGCCATTCAGTACCAGGGTGGTAGAGGTGCCAATCAAGGTGATCATACCTCCCCAGATGGTAGCGAAAGACAATGGGATCAGCAATTTGGAAGGGGCTATGTTGCGCTTCTTACCCCAGTTGACGACATACGGGGTCATGGCGGCAACTACAGGAGTGTTGTTCAGGAAAGAGGAGATAACAGCAACCTTGGCCATCATCACCAGTAGAAAGCTTTGGTAGGTATGTCTTTTCCTATAAAACTGGTCAAGCAACGTTTCAAGATTAAAATTCTTCTGAAGACCTGCAGCCAATAAGATCAATAGAATAATGCTAATGATAGATTCATTGGAAAATCCCAGCAATACTTCGCCGGCAGTTAGTACACCAAATACTATAAATATCAAATTGGCTATTAAAAAACTAATGGCCGGCCGTAACTGCTCCCTGATAATGAGCACAAACGAAACAACGATAACAATGATAACCAGATAGGGTTGGAGGTGTTCTGGTATCATGCAAAATATGGATTCATATTATATTGAATAACCCCTAAATATAGACAGTTCTTGCTATTAAAAATAATCTTTTTAATTCTTGTCAGTTTATTTTTAATGGGTTCTTACCTTTGCTTTGTGATTAAATTAAATTTGCCTGATTATAGCTATGAGCTGAGGAATACTGAGAACAAACCTCAGATATTTG
>JBPCUG010000365.1:0-4383 GCA_051011275.1 Cyclobacteriaceae bacterium
TTCCAAAAGTTAAATCCGGTATAAAGAAAGAATCCGATCCCAAACCCGAGTTGTCCGTAAACAATTATGTCTTCAAATGCTTCAATGATCGCATCATTTGCTGTAGCGAAATAGTATCCAATGGTAGCAAAGCATATTACAGCACAGGCCAAGTACGCCCACAAAGCCAAGGGTCTGAAAGCAATAATATTCTCATACAACTCCCGTCGAGCGCGAAGGCCCCAAACACCAATGAGAGCACTAACAAACAATATCCAAAATGCATCCAAATAGTAGAATTCCCAATCTATGCGTCCAGTGATCTTCAAGTATAGCAATACCACATTTACCAAATAGATAACCGATAGTAATGTAAAGTGAGTAAGGCTGTTTTTACTTTGTAAGTTATTTCCTGCGGTTACGATGAATAGGAAAGCGTAAATAATTTCGTGCGATACAGCCAGAATAAATATTATAGAAATGATAACCGGCACAGCCATACCATAGTGCACCAGATAAAGAAAAGGATGCCCTACCTCACTAGCGAAATGGATAAGAAAAGCAAAGGCCAAGGTGCAACCTGTAAATGCCAGCACTCTTTTAGAAAAAGAGAGATCTGGTCTTATGCTGTGAAAATAGTAGCTGATTGGTAAGAACAGGATAAATGCTGCTACAAGAGCCCATTTACTGGTAGAACCAAACAACAATAGTTGCTCTAGTTTAAAGCCCACGAACAAAAAGATGATTGCAATCTGCGAGAGAATGTAGGAGAATTTTTTTAAACTAGGCGCAATACTAAGTATCAATATAAATCCCAGACTAAAAATGAATAGAAACAGATAGGAAGGCCATTCCAGTAACTGCAAATCACTACCGGCAAAGGATTGTTTGATCAGGAAATTGTCGGCCATTATCTTTAGGCTAGCCAGTGGTAGATCCAGGCGGTCGATCTCAATTTTCTGAACGCTAAGTTGTGTGTTGGTTTCCCAGTGAATGACCCAATCTGTACCCAGATAACGGGCCAACAAGTAGATGACCACTGTAATTAAAAACAGTGCGATGATCCCCGTTTGAAAGTATTTCTCTCTTACTGACCAGGATTTCCAGAACAATAATCGATCCATCAAGAAGTTTGCCGTGACAATTTAGAGGTATAACTGGAAAATGGTTGGGTTATTATATTCAAAGTCATAGCAGCTACTCTATTACTTTGGGTACCTTGAAAAATTCATCATCTCTAGAGGGTGCGCTGCTCAAAGCCTGGTCTCGGGTGATATCTGGTTTTGGGGTATCTTCCCGCCAATTGTTGATCTCATCAGACATACTAGTCAATGGCTCTATCCCATCGGTGTCCACCTCATTCAACTTTTCTACCCATGTCAGTATTTCGTTCAGACTTTCAATCATAGGTTGCTCCGCATTCTGGTCAAATTCTAGTCGGGCCAGATGAGCTATTTTTCTCAAAGTAGTTTTATTGATCTCCATTTAGTTATACCGGCTAAGCTCGGTTGCAATGATATCAAAAGTTTTATGCTTCAATTCTTGAATCTCATCAGTTGTCAATCCTTTGGTTTCTAACGGCTGGTGATATATAACTTTTAGCTTTCTCCATCGGACCAGCAACCGACCATCATCGGGCAAAATTATCCAATTAAAGGGAATGGTCACAGGCACAATAGGAATTTGTTTTTCTATGGCAACACGGAACGGACCGTCCTTAAATCGAGCCATCTGTGGAGGTTTGGGGCTCATAATGCCACCTTCAGGAAACATCAGCAGGCTTTTGCCTCGGTCTATCGCCTCAATAGATCGCAACAAAGTCTCATACTTACTCCTTAGCTTGCTGCGGTCGACAGTGATATGCAATTTACGATACATATAGCCAAATCCCGGTATTTTAGCAATGGAGCTTTTACCTACAAACACAGAAACATTCCGCTTCAATCCCAGGATAGGGATGTCCAAAAATGAAAAATGGTTGGCACAAAAGACATATTGAGATTTTGGATCAATGCTGAATTGAAACTCTTGTTCTACCGGAATAAAGCAAAGCGCAAAAAATGCTTTAGCCCAAAAACGGTTAAGCTGCAGGGCCCACTTATGCCAGAAGCGGTTTTGGATCAAAAGAACAAAGACTGGAAACAAAAAAATGAAAATGACAGCAAATACCAATAGACAATAAGTTGAATAAAGTCGCCTAAATACCTTTCTCATATATGATTGGTGTTTGAGGTCATATTGAACTCAAAGTCTTACCTAGGAATTACCAGCAATTTAGTCTGCCGACCATCGATGTAATATACTTCCTCACCAGTAAAGTATGCATCTTCTTCCAACATGATCCTGATCTCTTTTCCCCATTGAGGGATCTGTACTGCAGCATTTAGCTCTATGGAATGAGCCGTCCTCGGATATAGCGGATAATCACCCTTCACAGGAACACCTCCCTGCTGGTCCCATAGTCCTATTGTGGGCCCCGCACCATGGCCATGATAACCAATCGGATGGGTATAAATTGTGGCTTTGATGCCCTCTGCCTTTGCCTGGCTTAATGCGTCAGCCAAGATTTGATTGCCACTTTTACCACTTTTAAAGCTGTTTGTAAGAATATCTTGAAGCCGATTTCCTATTTTCAAGGCCTCAACTAAATATTCCGGTGGTTTGGTTTCACCTGGCCGAAGGACATAAGCGTGTTGCTGTGTATCCGTATTCAGCCGTAAATAGGTAATACCAAAGTCAACATGGAGCAGATCCCCCGGTTGGATCACCTCTTTATCGGGTCGTTCGGAAAAAGTCCGTAAATGATCGAAAGACTCCGGATCTGCTCGCTGCAAGGAGACGGAAGGATGAAACCAAGTGGTAAAGCCTAGAGACCTGATGCGATCCCGATACCACCAAACCAGATTCTCCGTGGTTGTAATTCCAGGTTGAATCGCCTGGTCGGAAAACCCCTCGGCAATGATCTGATGAGCCATGCGGCATATTTGAGGATAAACCATCATTTCACTTTCAGTCCTGGTCTCGAGCCAACCAATAGCAAGTCGCTCTCCGGATACCACCCTTTTTTGATACTTTTTGTCCAATGCCTGATAAAAACCCTCATACTCAGAGGCTGAGATGCCATCTCCAAGAGCAAAGTGTTCCGACTTGTTTACCGCAATCTTTTGTGGATTACGCTCTTTGATTATTTGCGCTAACCGCTTCCACTGATCGGGCTGACTTTCTTTGTCCCAGGCTTTTGAGAAGATATCCCCTACCCCATATCTGGCCACTGCCAGAGTCTCCAAGGATTTCCCCTTACCGGGATCATAAATGACCAAGATTGTTCGCCTTCGGGCATTGAGCCAATTTGCCGGTAGCATTGTTTTGATCACAGGATCCTCATTGTACTCTCGGGCAATAATTACCCACATATCGATCTGTTCCCGACGCAAAAGCTCCGGTAAAACCGTTACCATTCGCTCCTTAAGCCAACTATCAATCACTTGTGCCCTTTCTTCCATGGGCAGGATTTTAGGGTATTGTGACCAGCCATTTAAACCAAACAGAAAAGAGACAAACAGGGTAAGTATATATTTCATGATCAAAGATAAATTTTTAAAATATACAGGTTCCATCTTGCTTACGAAAATGCAAAACAGCTTTTTTACTGTTTACCAAAGAGGCTAAGGCTCAACCGATGGAACCTCAAAA
The DNA here is from genome assembly GCA_051011275.1 of Cyclobacteriaceae bacterium. GTDB lineage: Bacteria > Bacteroidota > Bacteroidia > Cytophagales > Cyclobacteriaceae > JBPCUG01. The sequence continues at coordinate 3,673 of JBPCUG010000365.1, forward strand.
GCAATAGCACCGCAGCAACAGTTAGACCAGCAAGCAAGCCATACCAGATCCCAACCGCACCATATCCGAGCTTGACCCCTAACCAATAGCCTAGCGGCAAACCGATCATCCAATAAGCCAGAATAGCTATCAAAGTTGGCATCTTCACATCGGTAAGGCCACGAAGAGCCCCCATGCCAACTACCTGTACCCCATCAGATATCTGAAAAAAGGCAGCTACAATGATAAGAGCAGCCGCAATCCTGATCACTTCAGGATCAGCCACATATAATGTAGGGAAGAATGTCTGACCAGCGATAAAAACAATGGCAGCTACTCCCATAAATAGTGCTGACATAACAAATGAAACAAAACCTGCTTCTCTGAGTGCCTGTATGTCCTGACGGCCTAGTTGATTCCCAACCCTGATAGTTGCGGCGGCGGCGATCCCAGTGGCCATCATGTAACTAATGGAGGCAAGATTTATAGCAATCTGATGTGCTGCCAGCGGTTCCGCCCCAAGCCAACCAACCATAATAGCAGCATACCCGAACGCACTAACTTCAGCCATAAACTGAAAGCCTGCTGGAATGCCCACATGCAAGAGTCGCTTTAATATTTTATTTGAGAAATTTCGCAATTGGAAGCCTAAGCGATAGGCACGAAAGGTCGGACTATGATAAATCAGCAAACCCATGGCTAAGGCCATTAAAATTCTTGAGACTAAGGTGG
>JBPCUG010000366.1:0-2984 GCA_051011275.1 Cyclobacteriaceae bacterium
GCTACTGTTTGATCTTCAATAAGTTAATAGCTGAAATGATTCTCAAGATAATACCTTTTAGCTTTTGTGGCCTTACTGTTGGTCAGGTTACCATCCTTTGTTTTTAGCATAAAAGTTATGTAATGCGATTGTTTCGAGAATATTACATCAGCAATGAAAAGAAATAAATGCAGAAGCTTCTGATAACATATTTACCCAATTTGGCTGCTCAATAATCTACTAAATAGACAATAATGATTTATCGAGGATGCTTTTTACATCAAGCTTAGATAAGAGTATACAGCTTTGAACTGGATCAAATGATCAAGATCTACTCTAACTAATCCAGCAAGTACGGAAACTTCAAGCTTCAGATTATAGATTGGTCCTCTTTTATTTGAACCCATCGGGGGTGTCCTGACCTTTCCTAAAGCGTATTCTACCTTACAGCTAATTCGTCATAAAGTAATCAACTCTTTTTTAAGTTTTTTTGAGATTCTGACTTGAATAATCTCAAAATTTGAATTAACTTAAGAATAAGATTGTACTACGTCTTTATGGGTATTCGATTTAGTCATTTTACTATTCCATCACCTCTCAGCCACAAAGACCATTTACCAGAATTTTCTATTCATTCCAAGCGGTTAGCATGTTTAATTAGAGTTGCCATGCGTTGTCTTTTGGACATTAAGCTCGGTGATCTTTGTTATCACAGGCTAATGCTATGCCGGTTACATAATCCTATTGTTCATAAAACCACACACTAATCATGGAGAACCTCCCGTCAACAACAAGTGATTTCCTTCTAAGAGAAAGCCTCAACGACCTACACAAGACCAGCCGCCAATGGGTATCTGAAGTTGATCTTTGGAAAATCGAACTCGATTTTTTTCAAAAGCTATTGGATCAATATTGTACCAAAGTCACTACCTATCAAGGCAAAAAGCAACTGGGGCATTTACAAAATTTAATTACATATTATCAAGGGGAATTGCTAGATGAGTTTACTAAGGCAGTACGCAAGCATGAGAAGTACCTTACAAGAGTACTGGACGGCTCTGTTAGTGATGAGGAATCCTACCGAGTAAAGCATGAAATAATAGAAGATAAGATCAATACATTTCGTATCCGATTCAAAGACTACAAAAGAGAGTTGTTTGAGTTTATTGAGGGTTTGATGTAGATGAAAGCATTGGTGTTTACCATTAAAGCCCTGTAATCAGGGCTTTTTTGTTTAATAACAGTTTGAAACCCTTAATAACAAATTTCCGTTACTAGTCATACTTGAGAAGTTATCATTCAAGAATTAAAATATGACTATTCCACCCGAGTCCGATAACCCATCCTTTCTTAAGTAAAGTTTTACATCTAACCTTAGTCTTCAAAATTAATCAGTTCTTCGAGTATCTGGAATAAATCCATAGGTTAAGAAATGAATCCACCTTAGTCTATGGAGACTAACCGACTATGGTATTGTAATTTCAGGCCGCAAATTCACCAGAATACTTGTAGCCATATCCAAATACAGAAACTATGAAAAATCACATAAAATCATTTTTATTTCTTCAATTGTCGTGGTGCTTATTGTTTATTTTTTCATGTTCCGAATATGACGAGCAAATATCTGATCCGACCGCTGAACTAGATGAAGCAGTATTGGATTATTCAGATCCGGTGTTAAAGCATATTCTAAATTTGGGATTTTCCGAATCCGATATAGAAGATCATGGGGATGAATACATAGTAGACAAGGATATTGCCTTTTCCAAAGATATGCAAGTAAATACCGTAAGTAAACCTGGAAATAATTCGGGAAGATTGTATCAGTATTATATTGGGGAACTAGTAGATTTCACTCGGCAGCGTGATATTAAAGTAAGAATAAACACATCTGCCACCGATCTAACCTCAGAAATCAATGCCGCCATAGGTATATGGAATAATGTGCCAAATTCAAATATTCACTTCAGGATTGTATCAAATAATTTTCAGGATATGGAGATCAGGGTTGAACCAGTCACAGGTTTCTGCGGCTTCGGAGCTTTTCCATCGTCTGGCCGGGCAGGAAGTACTATAAGAATTGATCCGAATAATATTGCAAATTTAAGTTTTGCACAGAAGGTTCATTTGATAGCACATGAACTTGGTCATAATATTGGTTTTACACATACTGACGAAGGCGCTGGCGGCGGACCTATAAGTGTACCAGGTATGGGAGGGGGAGATTCAAACTCAATTATGAATGTGGGCAATGGGTGCTCTAGTTCAAGTACACAACTGTCCACCAAAGATAAAGGAGCACTGGTTATTTTATATAGAGATCCAAGACCAACAAACACTCAAATTCAAATTACCTCCTCACAATTTAAAGTTACTTGGTCGAATCCAACTATTCTGGCCAACGGTGCAAATCATATTTCCAATGAAATTCACTATGGGGGGTTTAGTGGAAATAATTTTGGTGGTGTGGCCACAGTATCAGCCTCAGCAGGTTCATTTACTATTCTAGGTGCTGATCCCTATCCCTCATCAAATGGGACTACTGGCGGAATTTCGGTCACTGTTAAAGCTAAATACAGTAATGCGACGTACTCTGGTAGCTCAGCTACTCGAAACAAAAATGGGGGGGTTTGGTACTAACTGAATATAAAACGTGCTTAAAACTGTACTTTTGTGCGATACCCAGCATTTTTATCTAAAAACGAATGCCAGAGATGTCATTTTAGTTCAGTTGCTCTACTATCACGAAAGGTGGATTATGCCCGATTTGAGGCTTGGTTTGCACTTTACAGGAGAATCAGGGGACTTGGAAATTCTAGTAGTTAATCAGACCGGTACTAGAATATCCTCGACCCCGTTTACCTACTGCAATGATTCCACCACCGGCAATTGGCTCAAAGTAGCTTTAGCTGGAGTTGAAGCTGAAACGCATGGAATAGGATCCCGAATAAAGGTGGTAGCAGGAGAAAGGAGCATGATACGCGAGGTTGATGGGGGAGGGTCAA
>JBPCUG010000367.1:0-6273 GCA_051011275.1 Cyclobacteriaceae bacterium
TGCCGGCGCTTTTCGGGAAGCTTCCAAGGCAACCATATACGGTTAATCCGGTGCCTGATCATTTAGCACCAAAATATACCGGTGGCAGGTATGTCGAAGCAAGAGAAGGCTCCACAAAACCGGGCCAATATTGGGTTAATACCTATGCATTAGAAAATCGTCCTTTGTACGTACTGGAAGCCTTGACTTTTCATGAAGCGGTACCTGGCCATCATTTACAAACTGCTCTTACTTCCGAACTTGACCATCTGCCGGAGTTTCGACAAGATCTATATTTGTCGGCTTTTGGTGAGGGGTGGGGGTTATACTCTGAGTTTTTAGGTCTTGAGGCTGGTTTCTATCAAGACCCATACAGTAATTTCGGCCGCCTCACTTACGAAATGTGGCGCGCATGCCGATTGGTGGTGGATACCGGTATTCATGCCAATAGATGGACCAGGCAACAGGCGATGGATTACATGGCTGCCAATACTGCTCTTTCTTTACATGAAATAGGTACCGAAGTAGATCGTTATATTTCATGGCCGGCTCAAGCATTGTCTTACAAGATCGGTGAGCTCAAAATAAAAGCGCTAAGAAAAAAGGCCGAAGCTGCTTTAGGTAAGGAGTTTGATGTCAGGGAATTCCATGATCTTATATTGTCACAAGGTACGGTTACCTTGCCAATATTGGAACAGATGGTTGATCATTATATTGAAGAAAAATAAAAGAGATATATGCTTTTAGTAGACGCGGAAAAGATTGAGGCCCACCTGGATTACTCTCAACTTATTAAAGCACTTGAAGTAGCCTTTCAAAATGACTATCAAATACCTCAAAGAGAGCATTATTCTTATCAACCAAAGGATGGAGCAGATCCATCAACCATCTTTCTTATGCCGGCTTGGGACGACGGTAAAGACTTAGGCGTAAAACTGATTACCGTTTCACCGGAAAACCAGCTACAGGGGCTGCCAACTATTCAAGGAGTTTACATACTTTTTGATCAACCTTCTGGTGCTCCAAAAGCTTTTTTAGATGCGGAGAAGTTAACTGTAAAAAGGACGGCTGCAACTTCGGCTCTGGCCTCATCTTTCCTTTCCAGGGGCAGTAGTAAGTCGATGTTAATGATAGGTACCGGGGCGTTGGCTCCTGAATTGATCCGTGCCCATGCCGAAGTCAGACCTATTGAAAAAGTATTTGTTTGGGGAAGAAGTTTTATTAAAGCAGAGAAGATCAGTCGTAAATTTTCAGAGGTAAACTATAGCGTTGAACCAGTAACCTCCTTTGACAAAGTGATCGGTCTGGTGGATATAATAAGTTGTGCTACTTTAAGTAACACTCCACTGATATTTGGACACTCACTAGTTGAAGGACAGCATGTTGATCTGGTAGGTTCTTTCAAGCCAGACATGCGAGAGGCAGATGACACACTTGCTGGGAAAGTGAGGTGGTTTGTCGACAGCTACAAAGGTGCTACGTCAGAATCAGGTGACCTGGCCATTCCTCTAAAAAAAGGTATTATTAAAATTGAAGACATACATGCTGATCTTTTCGAATTGTGTGGAGGATCTAGAAAGGGAAGAACAGCAGAATCAGAAATCACTTGCTTTAAGTCAGTAGGCCATGCTCTTGAAGACCTTGTGGCAGCGTCATTAGTTATTGATCAGTTGAAAAATGACTAGCGTCTATTCGAAGATCCAAAAGCACACTAGCTATCAGGTTCCTGATGATTGGCTTTGTGTTAAAACCATGGATATGCATACAGCAGGTGAACCATTGCGTGTGATCACCGCAGGTTTTCCAGAGTTAAAAGGGGCTAATGTTTTAGAGCGCCGAGCTCACCTGAAACAAAATTATGATCACTTGCGCACTGCCCTAATGCTGGAACCTCGAGGTCATCGGGATATGTATGGATGCATATTGTTACCTCCTGATGACAAAGATGCTGACTTTGGCATACTGTTCATGCACAATGAAGGTTACAGCACCATGTGCGGCCATGCAATCATCGCCGTAACCAAGCTAGCTGTTAAAATGGGTTGGGTGGAGCCATATGACGGTGAAGTACAAATTAAGATCGACGCACCTTGCGGTAGGATCACCAGTTTCGCTAGCTTAAATGATGATGAGTTATCGTCTGTCCATTTTTATGGGGTTCCATCCTTTTTGGTAGAATTGGATCAAAAAATAACATTGGCTGGGTTTGGTGAAATAAAATATGATCTAGCCTATGGAGGTGCCTTTTATGCCTATGTTGATGCGGATCATCATGGAGTAAAACTTGAGCAGGATAATTACCATCAGTTGATCCAACTGGGTAAAGACATTAAAAGGGAAGTGATCCGCACTAATAATAAGATCAAGCATCCTTTTGAAAAGGATTTGAGTTTTTTGTACGGGACGATCTTTATTAGTAATAAGACAAATGGAAGAGCCGATAGTCGAAATGTCTGTATTTTCGCTAATGGAGAGGTAGATCGGTCGCCTACAGGTTCTGGAGTCTCCGGCAGAATGGCTATCCACCATGCACGTAGCGAAATTCAAGTTGGCCAACCGATGGTGATCGAAAGTATCATTGGTACTACGTTTAATGGCTCTGTAATTCAAGAGGTTTCTTACGGCCCTTACCAGGCAGTGATCCCTCGGGTAGAAGGCACCGCTTATGTTGTGGGCCAAAATGAATTTATTATTGACCCCAATGACCCGTTGAAAGATGGCTTTGTCTTAGGCTAATTTACATCGTTTCCATTTTCACTTTCCGGATCATAAAGACTATAAAGAGGAAAGCAATCGGGTGTAAAATACCGGCTATAACAAATACAGGCGAATAGGAAAAGTGGGTCAAAAGCAATCCGACTATAAAATTAAAGGCCACGCCTCCCAGGGAACCGGCCGCTCCCACCAAACCAGCCACTGATCCAACCACCGTGGAAGGGAATAGATCTGCGGTAAGGGTCTGCATGAGAGTAGAGAAAGCTTGATGCCCGAACATTGCCATACAGAAGAAAACGATAGCAAAACTTAAGGGCGCATCGGCAATCAATAAGGAAGCGGGCATCAATGCCGCACTTAGACCTAAAGCAATTTTTCTGGATCGACCTAAGGTAAAGTTTTTCTTTATCAAGTAGCTGCTTAGCCAACCTGCGATGAAACTTCCTGCACCGGCTGCGGCATATGGGATCCAGGCGTAATAACCAATTTCTTTAATGTCCAGGCCCCTGATATCTCCCAGATATTTAGGTAACCAGAATATGTAAAAATACCATGCGGCATCGGAAAGGAACTTGGCTATAAGCAGGCCCCATACTTTTTTGTATTTAAACAAGTCGACCCAAGGGATCTTGGTTGTTTGCTTAGGAGATGTTTCTTTTAGCCCAGTATCGATGTAAGCTCTTTCCTCGGATGAAAGAAGTTTGTTTTCCGCCGGCTTTCGATAAACCTTATACCACACCAAAGCCCAAACAAAACCCAAACCACCGGTGATGAAGAAAACCCAACGCCAACTCAGCCCTAATATGATCACTGCAATTAAGGGCGGTGCAATTACTGCACCTAAGCTAGAGCCGGTGTTAAAAATACCGAAGGCCAGCGAACGTTCTTTGGCCGGGAACCATTCGCTTACTACTTTGGCCGAAGCGGGAAATCCACCTCCCTCTCCTAGGCCCAATAAAAAACGCCCGATGCCCAAACCGGTTACGCTATTGACCAATCCATGCAAACAATTAGCCAGGGACCACCAACAAATAATGATTAGATAACCCACCCTTGACCCCAGGACATCCACCAATTTACCTCCTATCACGTACATCAGTGAATAGGATATCAAGAACAACATCTGAAGGTGGGAGTAATCCAGATCACTGATGGGAATGCTTTTTTCTATTTCAGTGATCGCCACCGGAAGGCTTTGCCGGTCTAGGTAGTTCAGTGCTGTGGCCAGAGCCAATAATCCGGCAATCCACCAGCGAAAGTTTTTAAGGGTCTTCATCTATTGGATTGCATAGTAGCCGATGGTGGATATACAATTAGATTTGGTTAAAGCTGATTAATTCAGGTGAGGTCTGGAGTTTTGATGCCCAGCTCACTTTCAATATCTTCAATAATGCCAAGGGATATAGCATGTCGGCCTCCTTCGTATTCATTTTCCAGCCAGGTCTCCACATAATCTAACAGCTCGAAAATACCTTTGGTCTTTCCTCCAAGGCAAAGGATATTGCTATCGTTATGCTGCCGGGTCATCTTCGCTTCATAATGACTGTTTACCAAAGCAGCTCTAACACCTTTAAATTTGTTCGCCGCGATACACATCCCAATACCAGTGGAGCAAATTAAAATGCCTTTGGTATGTGCCCCAGTTGAAATTGCACCGGCTACTTTCTTCACATAGTTTGGATACCTGACAATTTCCATATCGTCTGATCCAAAGTCATGCACTTCGTAACCTTTCTCCTCAAGATGCTTAACAATCTTTACTTTCGCCTCATAGCCGCCATGATCGTTGGCGATCAATATTCTTTTGTCATTTTTAAAGTCCATAGTATTTCAATTTTTTATAGGCTGGTTATATTCCGCAATTAAAGGTTTCAAAAAATCAATGCCTTGTTGGGCCGCCGTATCAGGATCAGGCCTAGGCAATATTTCAAGAGATATCCATCCGTCATAGTTAACTTCTTTCAAATGATATAGGATCTCTTTGAAATCAGTATGTCCCTGACCCGGAGCCAGCCGGTTGGAATCGGCGAAGTGAATATATTCAATGAAATCAATGTGGCGTGCTAGTTCACCACCGATGCTCCGGTCTTCAATATTCATATGAAAGGTATCGGGCATTAATTTCATATTCGGGACATTCATTTTTTGAAGCAACGCCACTCCCTCATCAACACTATTGATGAAATCGATCTCGTAGCGGTTAACGGGTTCCAAAATAAGAGTAACTCCTTTTTTGTTAGCATAATTGCAGAGATGCGAAGCTATTTCGATGAATAAACTTTCAGCTTTATCCCTGGGCTGTTGACCAATTTGCCCTCGCACCCTACCTATGTTAACCAGTTTCCCGAAGTCCGCAGCCAAGTCAATGATCTCATAAAAAACGCGCTTTACTGCTTCCCTCTTTTCAGGTTGTTCATCAGTAAACATCAACCCGCTAGCGGCATATACCTGTCCGGTGGATATACAGGAAACTTCTAAATGATGGCTAGATAACCAATGTGATAGTTCAACAGCATTTACCTCTTTGGCATCCTTCAAAGCCAGCTCCACTCCATTGAAGCCAAGAGCGGAAGCTTTTTCAATGGATTTTTCAAAGCCTCTGAAGACCACGAAGGCACTGGGCAAAGCCTGCTCACCGGCAATAGCTACAGATAATTTCATTGTTATGAATCGATACCTTCGGTGCAAGATAGTAGAATACCTACCAGTTGTGACCTATATTCTAACTTTTCATGTCAGGATTGCCGAAAGTGGCCAGTAGGCCACCATCGACATAAATGATCTGACCATTGACGAAATCAGCAGCCGGTGAAGCCAAATAGAGGGCAGTCCCAATCAGATCCTCAGGAGTGCCCCACTTTCCGGCTGGTGTACGACTGATAATATAATCGTTAAGCGGGTTTCCTGCCTCTCGATAAATGGCATTAATGGGAGTGGCAATATACCCAGGACCAATACCATTCGTTTGTATATTGTGCCTGGCCCATTCGGTAGCCATACTTCGGGTGAGCATTTTGAGGCCTCCTTTAGCAGCAGCGTAAGCGGCCACCATATCCCGTCCGATTTCACTCATTAAAGAGCAGATGTTAATGATCTTCCCACCACCGTTTTTGATCATACTTTGCGCTACATATTTGCTGACCATAAACGGACCTGTAAGGTCGGTTTGAATTACCAATTCCCAGTCTTCTTCCTCGAGGTGCTCCAAAGGAGCTCTTTTAATGATTCCGGCATTATTGACTAGAACGTCGATCCTTCCGGCTTCGGCAATGATCTCAGCAATAGCATTTTTTAGCTGCTCCTTGTCAGTCACATCAAATAAGCTCTCCATGGCCGTGACTCCATCCTCCTTTAGGTTGGCCAAGGCTGTTTCTAATTTATAAGGATCTCGTGCATTTAGATAAACTCGCGCACCAGCTTGGGCAAACCCTTTAGCTAATGCAAAACCGATCCCTTGACCGGCCCCAGTTACCAATACAATCTTTTCTGAAAGGTCAAAAAGGCTCATTGGATAAACATAAGGATTTTTTAAACAGCAGAACCAATAAAAAAAGGTCCTGGTTGGAGGACCCTTTTATA
>JBPCUG010000368.1:0-3254 GCA_051011275.1 Cyclobacteriaceae bacterium
GCATTAGAGGGATCAGAGCTAATGCCTCCACCAAAAGCCATGCGGAACTAGATGCATGTGAAAGCCTGGACGAAGGAGATCCGGTAGCTCTTGGAAATGATTACCAGTCCTTAAAACGGTTATTAAAAAACCTAAACGTCCTAGGTGGGTGTTGCGGCACCGATCCCCGACATGTGGAAGAAATATGTAAAGCAGTAGTGTAATCTTTGTGATACCCTCAATTTTCGAAACAATAAACCAAAACAAATATGTACCAGCAAGCAACGATGGAACAAAGTATAACCAGCGGCTTAAAGACCAGCCAGGAATTGGATCGTCCGCCGTATGGATTTCGAGTGGAATGGATCGAATGGGATAGCGACTTTCGTAATTCAGAACTTCAGATTGGGGATCTAATTGTGGGAGTTAATGAAGTATCATATAAAAAGGGTACCACGGAAGCTTCTAAAGCTATTGGCCAATATGCAGAAGCAACCCACTGGGAAAAGGCTGATGCCAAGGATCAGCAGACCATAACGTTGAAAGTCAAGCGAAATCAAGAATCTCTATCGATTACAGGAAAGATCCAGGCGCATCGATTTTACTATGACGCAAATGAGAGACGAGCTTTAGGATCCGGAGGCCCTGATAGGATGGTCAATGACGGTTTTGGAGGCAGTTGGTCAATGTGGTATGAGGAGTTTGTTAAGCGCAGTTCCTACATTCTTAACTCAGGTTGGAATAGAGGCAGTTTTAATAATAAGAAGGAGCTAGAAACACATCTTGGTCATAAGGACCGGGTAACGTATTTGGTAAAAAATTACCCAGGACCTTTTGCAGAGTTGACACTATCTGATTGGACCCAGGTATACGAAAACCTACAAGGTAAAAAGGTTAAAATAACACCAGAAGATCTGGAGTATAGAGAAATCGGAGAAAAAAGAGTGGCTCAGGCCAAAGAAATAGCAATTAATGAGAAAGAGAATTTCCTCAAGCAACTAGAGAATGAAGTTATACCCACCTTTCCCGCCAAAGATCCGATCGACGACGATATTTCGGACGTAGTAGGAAAGATCGTTGTTCTTCCCTGGATCAGCTTTAGGAGATTTATAAATGATCTGGACAAGTCGTTTGCTGTGGCTGGTTCCTTACAACAAGGATTCTATTTTATGGATCTGGATGCACCGGAAGCCAGGCAATTCTTCAATGCCCTTTACCGCTATAAAAGTCAGATCAGTCCCAAGGTTGCAGAACGATATCAGTTCATTGGGCAGATAACAGATATTCCAAGAATGCTTAGTTATGATGGTAGACCAGCGACTGGCGTGGAAATAAAGCTCTTAGGTGGAAGTGCAGGGCAAGACGATTTTTTTGTTAATCTAAATAGGAACGATAATGGTGATCCCTTATACGCCGGGGAAGAAAGTTTAAACATATTTGAGCCTATTGAGCTAGTTAAAGAGGCCAGCCCACAGCAGGTGATCGAAGCTATGATTTCCACCATTAAATTCGGCAACCTAACAGCTTGGGCTAGCTTGTTTGCCGATTGGCGCTATTCTGATCATTGGGGGACGCCGGTGATTGACCTTTCCTACCATGTTAGAGAGGGTAGCTATCATGGAGATTGGGAGCGATCAAGAAGATTGATCCTTGAAGAAGTGTATGACGCCAGGGTAACAGAGGTTTCTCCCGTCTATTTGTTGACAGAGGCTGTCCCGGAAAACGAAATCCCCAAAGTTGAAGAAGTAGTTGTATTTATTGACCATGTAGGTCATTTCGATGGAGTCTACAGAACCTTTGTCAATAGTAATGTCCGCCGTAAATGGACGCTCCAGAGGCTGGATGGCGGCCCCTGGAAAATAACTGATTTTAGACACCTATAATAAATTCACAAACATGAATGCACGTAAGGAAGAAGTAGACAATGAATTAGAAGCCTTTGGCAAAAAAGTAGCAGAACTAGTAGCTAGAACTGGTCGCGATGATATCGTTAATGAGAAAGAACAAAGGGATATCCGTCTTAAGCTAGATACTTATTTTCATTTTCGCAATCGGCAAATGGAGGACGGACTTAAAATCCTTGATGACAAGTCTTCCGACGGTTTAAAGATAGCAGAGGCTTGGATGGCACATTACCGAAAAGCTGGAACCGATAGCAGCAAGATGATCCTGGACTTAGTTAGCGATACCAACCCTAACGACCCTTTTGCTGGACAGGTGCGATTGATCGCCTCATCCGAGTCCGCTTTCTTTAAGAAGCTGGCTCATTTAGGATTGGCTAAAGTACATGGGAATGTGAACAGCTTTTCGGAAAAGTTCGAGCGCGAAAAGAAAAGCCTTCAGGGCAAATGGGAGGACTTGCTAAGGAGGGATCAGTCAATAGACAGTAGAATGAAAGCTACATTAAAAGAGCTTATAGCTTTGTTTGAAAAGGCCTTGCGGGAAGTTTTCAATGCCAATCGTGAGGCCAAAGATAAGTTTAGGAATTTGGTTTATTCGCTCCGAAAGGCCGACGAAGCTTCAAACCCTGGTGCCCCATCTGTTTTTGAACCACTGGACAAGGTTGGGGATACACTTACGCAATTAGCTCCTTCGGCAAATACTATTGCTGGACGCTACAGATCCCACTTTAGAAGTGAGGAAACCGTTTTCGTTATATTTAAAGATACTCGTAAAAGTGTTGAAGAATTCCTCGAAAACACCAATCTAGAGAAAGCGGTAAACGAGTTTGAAGATGTAAGAGCAGCCAGCTTGAACGCGGTAGCATCTTTTGCAAAGAAAGGACATCAGGATGATGGTAAAAGATTCGTGGAGGTTGTAGCCAAGAAGGTTGAGGATCATCTTAAGGAATTTGAAGATGTTTACGAGAGCTTTATTGACAAGTTTAAGGACATATTTATAGGACCGGTTGGGAGTAAGACGGTATCTGACCTGGTGGATAAAGAACTTTGGGATGGTAGTGTGCAAGAGTGGCAGCGGCTTAACATTCAATCAGAACTTAAAAAGATATATTCAGATGCTGAGGGCACGTGGGGCGTAAGCATGGATGGAATTCCTGCAGAGGAACGCAAAAAGCTGGAAGCGGTAATTAAAAAACAATTAAACGATCTCAGCATATTGGTACGAGAAGTAACCGATTGGACTACTAGTGATCATGCCAGGTTTATATTTGAGTATGTCAAGAAAAACCCTTTGAGCTTGCTTTATTGAAACCAAGCCTGTTCAAACAATGCCTTCTTTTCATAGTTTACCTTGTTGACACAGCAATCATGTGT
>JBPCUG010000369.1:0-3779 GCA_051011275.1 Cyclobacteriaceae bacterium
ACCTCGATCACCTCCAGTGGCGCTATAAATGAGTCCTAGAAATTACTTTTTCGCGGCCCATTATCACTCAAGTTACCGATTGAATAAGGTAGCTCCTCTTGACGCAATATGAAATGACAATGGTCAATCAACTGAGTAATATTTGTCATAGGTACCTGTAAAGAATCACTTATTGTGATGACCGAAGTCATGGCCTAATTATCCAATTATCACTACCTTCTTTCACCTAAAATATGTTTTAACCAAAACAAGTCTATCTGAGAAAAACATAGAGTAGGAGGTCTATGGTGTCATGAAAATTTCAAGGTTCATTATATCGTTAATCCTAATAAGCTTTTCTTGCGAAACCAGCGTTAATGTTGACCCTCCTAACTTTCCCCTTGGAGGTAGCACCTGCCTGCCAGGGCAAGGAGCCATTGTTTCTGAAACTAGAAGCTTGGGCAATTTCAACAGTATCGACAATTTTGTTTTCGCCGATATCTTTATTACTCAGGGTCCACAAAAGGATGTAATTATTGAGGCTCAGCAAAATATCCTTGAGGTGTTGAATACCGTAGTGGCTAGTGACGAATTAAAATTGACACTGGATCAATGCGCGAACATCACTGAGCCAATAAAGGTGCATATTACTATTCCTGAAATCAGAAGCCTTGGCCTAACCGGTGTAGGCGACGTGATTGCCCAAAATGAATTTAACTTAACTGATCTAACCGTTTCCTTGACAGGACTAGGAGATTTCGATTTGCAGGGAACAGCCACTACCACCGATATTACCATGACCGGTCTTGGTGACGTTAAAGCATTTGACCTAAATGCTGATGTTTGCGATATTAATATGACCGGTACAGGTGATGCAGAAGTATTTGTTAATAATGAACTGAATGTTACTATGACTGGTACGGGTACAGTTTTTTATAAAGGAGATCCGGCTATCACTTCCAATATAAGCGGTAGCGGTAGCATTGTTGATTCTAATTAAAGTATGCTTAAACAATACGGTTACTGTTATATCCTATGAATCCAGTGGAACTCTCGTATCAATTGCTTAACCTGTAATAAGGAACTGTTAAAGTTGGTTCAAAGCCAAGTTCCTGAGCTAATTTGTAGGAACCAATATTCTCTAATCGACATGACCAAATCGGTTCATAACCATGTTCCAAACAATAATCAATCAATGTAGAACAAGTATGTTTTGCTAGTCCTATACCTCGATAATTTTCTATGGTCTCGATTCCAATTTCCAGTTGATTCTCATGAATATAAGATGAAAAAGCAGTTGAAGCCAACTTCTGTTCATAGAACATACTGAATCCAATGCCACTATTATAAAATTGCTTTGCGTTATTCCAAAAACGCAATGGCACAACACTCCCCTTCATATTTTCAAATATCTTCATATCAGTGCGGACTATTTTGAAATCCTTATTGATAATTTTTCGCCTAAAATCGAGGAATTTATTAGTATTGAATTTGAAATTACATCTGGTATTTAGTTCAATTTTCTTCTTCTCCCCCTTTCCCAAGTTATTACTAGATCTAGTAATCTCGTCCTTAAACAATATCGCCAGGGTGGAATCCCATGAATCAGGAAATGCTTGCATCCATTCATCGTTGTATCGGACATTATACAAGTTAAGAGCATAGTCAAGAAACTGGGAATTAAATTCTTGATTATTTGCTTCCCCAAAGAGCAAGGACATACCATAGGGATGAATCACATAAGAAGTCCTCGGTTCTTTGATGTTATCCACGTATACCTTACCAGTTACATGCTGTTCGACCACCGATCGAGCAAATAATACATTAATTGTTGCCTGTTTAAATGATTCTCTAATTCTCACATATTTACTTTTATCCAATAGGATCATAATCCACCAGTTCCTTTTTTAAAATATTCTTAAATCGGGTTTCACTGATATAGTGATCCGCCAACACTTTACCATCTTTTACCAAATTAAACACACCAAAACCAGTGGGGGCTTTTTGGGCTGCCTTTGCGGTTGCAAGTTTCTTAACTTTCAATTCAATATTATTTTCTGCTGCAGTTTTGCTAAGCACTTCTGCAGCTTTATCATGCCAAGGGCACTGATCGGAATAAACTAAATGCCAGCCTTTATATTTCTTTAATTCTCGGGGCCAATCATAAAACTTTGGCTCTGGTCCTTTTTTGATCTGAAAAGCTAGCAACTCAAATCGATCTTTCTTATCAACCACTTTGAACCCATTCTTTAAGAACAATCTTTGATCAGCCATCCAGGTACCTTTGCTAGTCATTACCGCAACGCCGGCTTTTCCATTTTTCTTGGCATCTTCCAAACAGCTTTGAACTAACCTAGTCCCATATTGATGACCTTTATATTTATTTGGGTACATCATTATGCAGTGAATAAATAGATAATTTTTGGCATCCACCGGTCGCCATGCGTATTGGGAGGGGATGTATTCGATAAAGCCGGCTACACCTCCGTCATCGGCCTGGATCAAGCGAAACTTTAATCCTTCCTCAAATCTTTTTTGGAACCAGGCTAGTTTCTTTTTGAAACCAGGGCTTTTCTTATCCTTAATACAGAACAATCCGTGTTCTGACACATTTTCCGGCGTAACGCTTATAATCTTCATATTTCAATTTGCTGGTACTGACATGCTGCGTGGTCGCAAAACAAGCTACGACAAAGTTGCATTACCACAAGCACACCTTTAAAACACATACCTTTTTTTATTTGGTAAGCTAGTCTGGCCAAAGCAAAATCGGTATGATCCAGATCAGTTAGGAAGCAGAGTTATATCAGTGAATCAAGCAAACCAACCCTGTATATTTAAATTGGATAAAACCATCAAGATTACCTGATCAACGTCACTACCACCACTGACCCAAATCATTGATACTCCTATGAATTCCTGATATATTTCTTCCTCGGAATGACCAAATATAATACGCTCAGGAAACCAGTAGGCCTTGAAATGCCCACGGCATCTTCTTTAACGTTGTTTTTCACCGATATGGAGGGCTCTACTCGTATGGCTCAGCGAATAGGCGCTCGTTTTACCGAAATATTGCATCAACACAATCTGATCATCCGTTCGCATTTGGAGCGCAATCAGGGAATAGAAATCGAAAATCCTGGTGACGGTTTTTTTTTGGTGTTCAGTAACCCGCTTAAAGCATTAAAAGCAGCGGTGGATATGCAAAAAGCACTAGCTGAACATCCTTGGCCTGAAGACGCCCAAGTACTTGTGCGTATAGCCTTGCATTGGGGTAAAGCAACCTATAATCATGATAACTATACTGGTATAGAAGTGCATCGGGCCTCCCGCATATGTGACACCGGACATGGGGGACAAGTAATCATTTCACAATCAATGATGGAAACAGTCAAGGGGCACTTGCCACCAAAAGTATCAATGCATCAGCTAGGCACTTTTATGTTAAAAGATTTCGATGATCCTGCCGATTTGTACCAGTTAGATATCCCCGGACTAACGCAGCATTTTCCCCGGCCCAGGACTTTAGCCCTCTCCCCCACAGTAGCAGTACTTCCTTTTTCTAACCTTAGTGGGGAACCGGAGCAGGAGTATTTTTGCGAAGGTATTGCTGAGGAGATCATTATTGCCATGGGCCGGATGCCAGGGCTAAAGGTAGTGTCTCAAGCTTCTTCTTTTGCCTTCAAAGGGCAGCCTTCCAATGCTCAAAAACTGGGTGAACAGCTAAATGCCACGGCCATACTGGAAGGATCAGTGCGTAAGATCAACGGGCGCTTGCGGATAAATGTTGAGTTGGC
>JBPCUG010000370.1:0-4415 GCA_051011275.1 Cyclobacteriaceae bacterium
GGTTGTTACTAACGGTTCTGCTGGCTTGACTCGAGTAACATTAAACCCGGTAGGAAGTGCTGGATTACTGGCCGATGGAAAAATGAAGATACCGGCTAAGAGCATTAAACCAGACCAGCCTACTACCCATTCGCCTTCGCCAGGTAACAACGGTGAAATCACCAGCAACCAACCCAATGGCCCCAGCAAATACAAGCTATCACTTTGGGAAAATATACGTGCAGATGTTGACTTTAAATTCGATGATATTTCTCCCATTAGCCTGGACCTCTATCAAGATGTAAATGCAAAAAGCAGAAACTTTTACTTCGTCCCCGGTGGCTTCAATTTGAAATGGTCCAATACCGGAGGTTATGAATTAAAAAATCTTTATGGCACCGCCGCAGATGAGGGTCAAGCAGGGGCAGTAAGAATGCACGCCAACTTAACTTCAGGCATCAGTACTCAGGAGGTCGCTTTCGTTAAGCGTTTGCTCGACGTGATTATTCCCAAAAATTCTTTGGCCACAGAGACAAGCTTAAAACCTATGCCCATTAGCGGTGCTCCGAGGGTAAACTTCTCCGACGAACTAGGTAGCCTTTACAACATTGCTGCTGAAAATGTAAGTGTAAATGTTAGTTCAGATATATCGAAGCCCATAAATGTTTCCTGGTCTACTGATAGCAGAACCAGGGACGAAATGGCAGTAGCCCTGATGGAGCATGTTGGTATAAATGGGGCCATGTTGATAGCGCCATTAGGCGATTCGTTGCCGACCATGCGCATCCCGGTAAATATCAATATCAACGATCCCAAGACTTTCGGACAGCTTGCAGTGGACCTTACTAAATGGAGATCGCAGCATTGGGTAAATCCCACATCTTACCCCATACAACTAAACTATTTACACGTGATGATGATCAGCCAGGACAGATCGCCCTATATCTATAGTTGGGATTTGGGCCAACAACCTATCCCGGCCAATGGTTTGGTGTATTTTGATGCCGCAAAAATGCCTAAATGGATTGATCGCGCTCCCAACACTTTACGCGCCTGGTTAGACTATCAAGTATTGCCCTGCGACCCGTGTGACCGGGCTGCCATCAGCGGTACTTTGGGCGGGACTAGTTCTTCTCTTAGTCAGCAAATCTCTTTTGAGCTTTTCGATGTGGTTGAGCAAACCGGAGCACGACTGATACAGATAAACATTCGATCACATCAGGCTGATCCTAAAGGTGCCCAGAAGGTAGAGCTGGCTAACCCTCTGAGGATAACAAGTGACGGTACTTTCACTGCAGGACCACTATTTATAGGGTCTAATCAAACTCCGGATTTTGAGTACAAGTTGTCTCTGATCATGCCAGATGGTACCCAGCACCAAGCTGATAATTGGCATCGATCCGATCAGTTGGAAGTGTTCTTAGGGTTAAAAAGCATCACTGATCAATTACCCACTTTTAGCCTGAATCAAGAGCAATGAGAATTTTGATATTCATATCGTTCATAGCATTGGTCCAGCCAGTAGTTAAAGGTCAGCCTGACTTTAGTGCTGCCCAATGGGTAGAGGACATTAAAGTTTTTGCTGATGCCAATGACCCTTCGATATTTTATTACGGCCCAGGTAAAATGCAACTAATCAAGGATCAAATTGGAAAGCCTGACTTCAAGTTTTTACAAATGCGATACACCGGGACCCGTACTTATGCTGATCAGGGTTTTAAAAAATTTAATAGCTTGATAAGATTTAAAGTTGGCATTGAACAGCATTCCTCGGATCATATATCTAGGATCAAGCAACACTTGAGTGTAGGGTTGCCAACTGCAATACTGAAACCTCTACCATTGTACCGGATTCAGGCGATATTGGTTTACGCTACTATTCCTGATGCGGGTAAAAATACCGATTCAACAGAAATCTTGTCTGGCGGTTTTTTCGGATCGGTTGAGGAGGAATCGCAAGGCTTGTGGAAACAACGGTTATTCACCATTCGGTTAGACCCGAATGAAGCACAACTTTTTTGGCAAGCCTTTTACAATCAGCAGTCAGTGCTATCAGTGGGCTATAGTTATTATGGGTACGGTGTTGATAACGCCTCTGAGGAAGTGCAGCTTCAAGGCGACAGCGATTGGTTGGACCAGTTGGAGACAAATTTTCCAGGGTCTCTAGATAGCCTTAAAGCTGATACGCAGGTGGCACCCAGAAAATTTTTTACCGATGCCTTTAGCATTCAAGTTGATTGCCGGCAATATCCCGATTTGATGCAGCAGGTTGATATCAATGAGCAGGTGCCACCGGATTATGCGGCTTTAGATGTTTACTGTTACGATTTCAATAACGAAGTGCGCCAAGATCTTCACGCTAAGAAGGTTGAACTTAAAGCGATTGGGGTGGGTCGAGATGCGGTCGTTTCTAAAGTCACATTCAGGGCAACCACCCCCGACATCTATGCGCACAACGTACGATTCAAACATTCGGTAAGACTGGATCGGCCCTTAAGTTATCGCATAACTGAGATAACCAAGGAGGGAGAAATTCGGGTTTCTCAATGGCAGGTACAAAAAACCTGGCATGAAATATTGGATGTAACTACCCAACATACTTCAACTGTGAATTAATACACCCAAATCTGAATAAAGATGAAACGGATCAATCAACTAGCTATTTTTCTTCTTGCCGCATTGCTATCACCATGGAATGTGCAAGCCTTGGTAAAATACGACGAAGGTCGAAGGATTATCAATGGCATCCAGTTGCTTCAAGACAGCAACGATCCACTGGCCTACTATTACCTGCCTCAATATCCGCGGATCTCTACTAAAGAAGATGGGAACCTGGATCTCTTATGCTTGAAATTTGTCGGTAAAGGTGAGCAAACCAATGGAGGTATCTTTCATGCTTTGATAGAATTTTCTCTTTCTCCGGAAGACCTTGAGGAATTGAAAACTGCTTTGAACGCCGAAGTAAGGGGTGCTAAAGTGGTGGGCCCGGTTCCCATGATGCAAGCGTTCAAAGATGGGGAAGATGGTGTCGGAAGCTTTCAAGTGGTGTCCTCAATCTTAAATGATACCGAAGGAGATAATGCATTTACTCAGCAGGTAATTGCCAGTAAACATGCACCACTGTTACCAAATTCAAGAACCGCAATTGCCGCCCGGTTAAATCAGGAAGGGGCCACCTTGTTATGGGAATCTCTTAGTGGACCCACTTCTGATGTATCCGTCAGTATTAAGGGTTATTACGAGGCGTTAGTCAAAGGTTACAATGCAATAGTTACGGCCGATGTCAGCACGCTGTATGAGCATTACAGTAAGGTGATCAATCAGCAAGAAGGTTTTAACAAAATCCAGCTGTTAAAAATTAACAATGAACTTATTCAAAGCCAGTCCCTAAAGGTGGAGGTGTTTGATAGATCGGAAGTTTTGAGAATAAAAGCTGGAGAGATGGACGGCATATTGAACTTAGTAACCGACAAGCTAACCGAACTTTTGTTTGATGCTCAAACGGGATGGGCTAAAATACCGGAGCAAGAAGAAGCAATTGAAGAAGGACAAATTAAAGGCCGACAGAAAAGGGGTTTGTTTAGAAGATTTTTTGGGGGTGCAAAAAACCAACCTTATATCTCTGACAACCAGTTTGTTCTAAAAAAGAGAGAGGACGTCAGGTCAAATACGTTTTATTTAAACTTGAGTAAATCCACTTCGATCAAGGTTCCCATCCACACCAGCGGGAATTTGTCTGGCGTTTATGATTCTCTGGGAGTAGACGATAGGTATTTCCGGGTAGTCAATCTTGATGACCTGGATTTTCAAAAAAGGGAGGTGCATTTTCAGATCGATGGAAATTACATAGATTCATTTGAGGATCTGATCAATTTTGTTTCCATCAACTTTAGGAAAACATCAGCAGATAATCCTGATATCACTGAAACCTTATTGTTCAACCGAAAAGATCTTGAAGAAGGTAAAGACCTTAAAACCATTATCTATCCTCGTTTAGGAAACGAAGAAGCAGATTGGCTTGATTATGAGTACCAAGTAGTTTGGAGCTTAATTGGGAATAATGAGGCTATCAACTACCCCACATCAAAAAGTGAATGGGCCTCAACTAATACTTCAGCTATTTCGCTGATCCCACCTTTTAAGAAAATGATATTAGAGGTTGATGCAGATCGTGCTCTGTTTAAGGAAAAAGGGGCGCATTCCGTGCATGTAAAACTCCTGACGATACTTGGAGGTAGGCCTATGGTTTTGCGAAACCTCTTGCTAAGAGAAGATGATGTGGAGAACATAGACAAAGTGTCCTTATACTACGATGAAAATGAGCCTTTGGCCTATCAGATTACTTGGTACTCTACCCAGGGGAAGGTTGAGAAACCAATTGAGGTACTCTCCGGCGATTATTTGTTTTTGATGCCTCCTGAAGTGGAAGAATTTGC
>JBPCUG010000371.1:0-3393 GCA_051011275.1 Cyclobacteriaceae bacterium
TCTTTCAAGTGCATTGATCTTGATCCACAACCATCCCTCTGGTAACCTAAAACCTAGTGAGGCAGATATCAAACTCACTTATAAACTAAAGCAATCCGGAGAACTGCTAGAGGTGCCGGTACTAGACCATATCATTTTTACCGACAAGGATTACTTTAGCTTTGCTGACCAAGGTATCTTATAATATATCTTTTCATGTTCAAAGAAAAGTAGTCAATGGGTAAGGCCAAAAACATAGTCATCCTCGGGGCTTTCCTGGTTGTGATCGCGGTAGTTTACTATTCCTTTTGTTCTTTTCAAGTTGACTACCAAACTGCAATTCAACAAGAAAGGGCTGAAAAGGACAACTATATGCGAACAGATCCGGAATCGCCTCTCCCTGAATCGTTAAAAGCCGACTTTACTGGCCTTTCCTATTATCCCATCGACGAGAACTACAAGGTTAAGGCCAGTCTCCAAAAAATAGAAAGGCAGGAATTACTTACAATGGCTACCAATGATGGCAAAGAAGAACAATACATTAAATACGCATACGCCAATTTCAAAATCGATGGCAAGGAACAAAAGTTATTGCTGCTACAACCTTACCAAACTGATGAAGACGATTATCTTTTTCTGGCTTTTGGTGACGGCACCAGCGGAGGTCAAACCTACGGAGGTGGTAGGTATCTCGATTTGGAAATGACTTCAAAAAAGCATATCACTTTAGACTTTAATTTGGCTTATAACCCCTTCTGTGCTTACAGTGATGGATACAGTTGCCCCCTTCCGCCAGCCGAAAATTTACTAGAGAGGCCCATACGCGCTGGAGAGAAAGACTTTATTTCTCCATAACTTTTTCATTCTTGGTCTCCAATGAGGCTTATTTGTGTTAAATTTTTAATTTTACCGCCCTACCACAAATAGTATCCTTGCATGAAAATATCTCTAAGTTGGCTAAGGCAATATATTGATCTCCCGGAACCGGCGGAGGAAATTGGCGATTTGCTTACCATGTCTGGCTTGGAAGTGGAGGGCCTCGAGGAATTTGAAACTGTAAAAGGAGGATTAGCTGGGCTGGTAATTGGTAAAGTGGTGGACTGCAATCCTCATCCAAATGCAGACAAGTTAAAATCAACCTCGGTTGATATCGGAACCGGACAGTTGCTGAAAGTTGTCTGTGGTGCACCCAACGTGGCAGCAGGCCAAAAAGTTGTGGTGGCACCAGTAGGGACTACCATATTTCCAACAGAGGGTGATCCATTTAAGATCAAGAAAGCAAAGATCAGGGGAGAAGTTTCCGAAGGGATGATTTGTGCCGAGGATGAGATTGGGTTAGGAACAGGGCATGAAGGAATTATGGTTTTGGAAACCGACCTGCCCTTGGGGACTGCAGCTGCCGATTATTTTGAAATTGAAACTGACCACGTGTTTGAGATCGGTTTGACGCCGAACCGTGCCGATGCGGCATCACATCTAGGTACAGCCAGAGACCTAAAAGCCTTGTTGGAACGCCCTATCACCTTGCCAGCTCTGGATGCATTCAAGATAGACCAGTCAGGAGCACCGATAGAGGTGATAGTTGAAAATGCAGAAGCCTGCCCTCGGTACTCCGGTATTTATTTTAAGGAGGTCACTGTCGGCCCTTCTCCTACTTGGCTGCAGAATCGCTTGCTATCTGTCGGGCTGAGCCCGATCAATAACATTGTTGATATCACAAATTTCGTAATGCATGAGCTGGGCCAGCCAATGCATGCGTTCGACGCAGATCAGATAGCCGGAGGCAAAATAATTGTAAAATCCCTGGATGAAGGAAGCAGTTTTATTACACTGGACGAGAAGTCTCGCAAATTAAAATCCTATGATCTAATGATCTGTGATGGTGACTCTAACGGGCTTTGTATCGCTGGAGTGTTTGGAGGAGTATCATCAGGCGTAACTGAGAAAACCAAGAATGTCTTTCTTGAAAGTGCCTATTTCTCCCCGGAATATATCAGGAAAACTGCCCAACATCATGGTTTAAAAACTGATGCATCTTTTAGATACGAAAGAGGCACTGACCCTTTAATGACAGTGAAAGCGGTCAAGAGAGCTGCAATTTTGATCAGAAAAATCACCGGGGCAACTATTGCCTCCGATATTGTTGATGTCTACCCAAAGCAAATTGAAGCCTGGCCTGTAGCCGTCACCTTCAAGCAGATCAACCGACTGATTGGGCAGTCGATTCCCAAGGACCAGGTGAAAAAGATACTGAACCTATTGGATATCGAAGTTAAAGATGAATCTCCGGACGGGTTCATCGCGATAGTCCCACCTTATCGGGTGGATGTAAAACGTGAGGCTGATGTCATTGAGGAGATTCTAAGGATCTACGGGTACAACAACATAACCCTTGACCCGAGTTTGCACAGCGATTATTTGGCGGAGTTTCCACAAAATGATAGTAATCGCTCTCGTTTTGGGCTTGGCAAATTGCTCGCATCTGTTGGTTTTTCTGAGATCTATACCAATTCTTTGACCAAACCGGGTTATGTTGAGGCCACTAGTTCCTTACTTCATTCGGAAGAAAATGTGGTGATCTTGAACAAACTAAGCGAGGACCTGGGGGTGCTTCGTCAAGAATTGCTATTCAGCGGGCTGGAGGTAATCGCTTATAATGTCAATCACAAGCAAACCAACTTAAAGTTGTTTGAAGTAGGCAAGACCTATCGATATAATTCAGGCGCTGGCACAGAAGTTACTGACCAATACACAGAACAAGATCGTCTGGCCTTGTATATGAGTGGTCTTACCGAAAACGATACATGGGTGAGGTCGGGTGAGCCATCCGGTTTCCACGATATATACGGTGCAGTCGATAGAATATTGAAAAAATTTAAGATTGATACCTACCAAAGCAATTCATTAAGCAATGCTTTATTTTCTTACGGATTGAGCTTGGAATCAGAAAATAGTACCATTGCACAGCTTGGAGAGGTACAAAACAAAGTTTGCAAGCTCGCCGGGGTACGCCAGAAAGTTTTTTATGCCGATATTGATTGGGAATTTTTGCTAAAGCAATCTAAAGATAATATCTTGTATCAAGAAGTATCTAAATACCCTGAGGTACGGCGCGATCTTTCTTTGGTAGTTGATGATGCCATTAGTTATCAAACTATTGAGCAGATCGCCCTACAAACAGAGCGTAGGCTGCTAAAAAGAATTAACGTTTTTGACGTTTACCGAGGAGAAAAAATTGACCAAAAAAAGAAAGCTTACGCTTTGAGTTTTATATTGCAAGATCAAAAGGCTACGCTCACGGATAAAGCCATTGACAGATGTATGAACCGTTTGATGCAATCTTTTGAAAAGGAACTAAACGCGACAATTAGAAAGTAACAAATATGGAAAAAGATCAACTAATCAACGAGCTAA
>JBPCUG010000372.1:0-10744 GCA_051011275.1 Cyclobacteriaceae bacterium
GGGCCTGCATGCCTCGTTCGAACTAAGGGTGCGCCACGGTATTCCCAAAAAAGGACCTATCGAAGGTGAACTGGCCAAAACTTTGAAGCACGCTTACCTCGCTTCGGTAAGCTATGTCGATGCTCAAATTGGGCGCATGATAGCAGCTTTAGAAGAAGAGGGTTTACGTGATAACACTATTATCATCGTTTGGAGTGATCACGGCTGGCATTTAGGTGATATGGGCGTTTGGGGAAAAGCAACCAATTACGAAATCGCTACTCGAGTGCCCATGATGATCTGGACACCAGATATGCCAAAAGAAAGCAGGGGTAAAAAAACCGATGCGTTGGTGGAACTCATTGATATGTACCCAACACTAGGCGAATTAGCCGGACTTGAACTACCGAACCATTTGGAAGGGCAAAGTTTTGTACCCTTACTGACTGATCCGAATCGTGAATGGAAAAAAGCCGCTTTTAGCCAGTACCCAAATCCAGCTTTGCGGGAATGGGCGGCCAATCCGTTGACGGCAGAAATGCGAGAGACCTATTTTGGTCCGCTTATCGAAGAGGTAGAAGGTCGAATAATGAAACAGCAAGGTAAAAAATGGGATCGAGAACTTTTTGAAAATGACCTGATGGGCTATGCCATGCGAACGCAACGTTATCGATTGGTAGTCTGGAAGGACTACAAGAACCCAAACGATGAACCTGTCTATCTAGAGCTTTATGATCATCAAACTGACCCGAATGAAACCAAAAATATAGCCGAAAATGATCCTGATTTGGTTGCCGAACTGTTGACACAATTAGAGGCAGGTTGGAGGGATAACCTTGCAGAACTTTCTAATTGATCAATCAGTTCGGCTAGGTCTAACTCAAAATTATGATATGAAACCGGTTTACGAAGGTGACTAAAAATATGACCATAGAAGAACTGCCGTTAGAACTCCAAATGAATTGAATGCCTTTTACCGCTTTTAGCATTAGACTGAGCCATTACTGGGTAAAATATGCTTAGTATCGGGTAAAAAGCATCTCTTGATCCTATCAGAATATTTTGATCTTTATTACTAGCAAGGGATCTACGATCTCGTATTTGGTCAAAATGCTTGTTTAACCATTTGTGATAGGCTAATGACCATTTGTTATCATAGAAACAGGTGATTCCTACCAACTTTATCTTTGAATACTATCAGAGCAAACTATTACTAACTATTAAACTCTAAACCTTATACGTATGAAAGAACACTTTACCAAATTAATAAGAAAGTGCCTCACGTTAGGATTGCTTCTTATGTTCATGGGCGTTCAGCAGGTTTACGCTCAGCAAACCGTGACAGGGCTGGTCACCGACGAGAATGACGAAGGTATTCCAGGGGCGAATGTATTGATTCAAGGAACTTCCTCCGGTGGAGTTAGCGATGCGGATGGAAACTTCAGAATTTCAGCGGCCAATGATGATGTGCTGGTTATTTCCTTTGTAGGATATGAAACGCAAACTATAGGCGTAGATGGTAGATCGGTCATAAACGTAAAAATGGCACCCGATATCCAGAGTCTGGAAGAAATTGTGGTTATTGGTTATGGTACGGCTAAGAAGAAAGATCTTACTGGTGCTGTGGCCAAGATCACACCCGAAGCCTTTGAAAATCAACCCATCACTAGAGTAGAAGAAGCCTTACAAGGAAGAGCAGCTGGGGTGACCGTGGCAAGGGCCAATGGTGCACCGGGTGCAGGAATTAAGATACGGATCAGAGGTGTCAACTCTATAACCGGAAATAATGATCCTCTAGTGGTCATCGATGGTATCCTGGGGGGAGACATTAGCACCCTTAACCCTAATGATATTGGCTCAATAGACGTTTTGAAGGATGCTTCAGCAACTGCAATTTATGGTGTAAGGGGCTCCAATGGGGTTATTATTATTACTACGAAAAAAGGAGAGGGAAAAGGAAAAGTAAACGTAGATTATTTTACCACCATTTCTCAGGTACCGGAGCTGCTTCCTACTTTGGCCGAGTCGGTTGGTGATTTTGCCAGAATAGAAAATATAAGAAGAGTAAATACAGGCGGCAATCCCATTTTCACCGATGCAGACATTGCTGGATTTGAAGCAAATGGAGGAACAAATTATCAAGATGAGATTTTACAAACCGGAACCAGTCACAATGTGGCGCTATCAGCCAGCGGCTCTGAAGGTAACATAAGTTACTTTTTGTCCGGCAACTATAGAGATGAACAGGGCATAGTGATCAATACAGGTTACGAGCAACTCTCTCTTAGGTCTAATATTGAAGCCAATATAAGCGAAAAATTGACAGTAGGTCTAAATTTATATGGCAGCAGGTCTCAGGCACAGAACGATTTTGCCGTTTTTGGCAATGGTCAGGGAAGTAATATGTATAAGGCAGCTACCTGGGATCCAACTACACCCATTTTTGATGAGAATGGTGAATATAACTTACGCTCTAGGGGAGGTATCGGATCTCTTAATGATAATCCGGTTCGCACCTTAAGGGAAAGTGACATTCAAGATATTGACGAACAACTGAATGGAACGTTAAACGTTAGCTATGCCCTTACCGATAATTTGACCTATACTTTGGTGACCGGCGGGCAGATCATAAATTTCAATAGGGAGGTATTTGATGTTGAAGTTGGGGATGACTTTTTGCCACATACTTCGTTCTTCAATAATAAAACTACTACCTATCAGGTTAGCAATATTTTAACCTGGCAAAAACAATTTGGAGATCATGATTTAAAGCTTACGGGTGTTCAAGAATACCAAAATATTCAATTCAAAAGGAATGGATTCAACGCCAATGATCTTATCCTACCTAACGGATTCTTTTTTGCTGAGCTGGCGCCAAATGCAGGTCAAACCATAAATAACAATTTCACCAAAAGAGAGCTTTCGTCCTACATGCTCCGTGCGGAATATGTTTTTGGCAGCAATTTGTTTGTTACCGCAACCGGGCGTTATGATGGTACTTCTGTTTTCAGACCTGGTAATAAATGGGGTTTCTTTCCTTCGGTTGCCGTGGCCTACAACTTGAATAATGTGGTAGAAAATTCGACCGCCTTTAGCGCTCTTAAGTTAAGAGCTGGATGGGGTCAGGTGGGTAATCAAGGTGTTGCTCCCTTTTCCACTTTCGCTAGATTAGGCTTCAATAGTTACGCGTTTGACGGCGCTTCAGCCTCTGCAGGTACCGTTTTAGCTGGTTTCGAAAGTCCGGATCTTACTTGGGAAACTACCAGTCAAGTGAATGTAGGTGTCGATATCGGCTTATTCGATGGAAGAGGAAGTATAAGTATCGATGGTTATAGGAAAAACACCACCGACCTTCTTTTGGATGTTCCTGTTCTTGACACCAATGGCGGGGGTACTATTACTCAAAATGTGGGAGAGGTTGAAAACTTTGGCATTGATCTTACTGTTGGCTATGATATCCTTAGTAAGGAGGATCTTAATTGGAGTACGAACTTCTCACTTACTTATGTTAAGAATGAAGTAACCAAGCTATTTAGAGGCCTGGATCAAATTGACGGACTATATACCTCTCCTGGTGGTCAATCTAGAGTTCTCAATATCATCCAATTGGGTCAACCTTTGGGGCAATTTCAGGGTGCGACTTTCTTGGGAACCTGGAAAACTTCTGAAGCAGCAGCAGCAGACGCCTTCGGTAAACAACCTGGTGATGCCAAATATTTGAGAGATGCTGACGGAGAAATAGTTTTTGACCCCATTGGTAATGGTACACCGGAATTGCTCTGGGGTTTCAACAACACGGTTAATTACAAAAATTGGGACCTCAACGTATTCCTACAAGGCGTGCACGGATTTGACGTTTACAATATTATGCAGGCTGGTATAACTGGTGGGGCAGGGGATTCAAGAAGCTTTATGGCTGCTGACCAAGTGAACCAGTGGACCCCGGAAAATGAAACTGATATCCCGGCAACCGTACAATTCTTTAACTCTTCCCGTTACGTGGAGAAAGGAGACTTTATAAGACTAAGTAATATTACTGTGGGGTATACCTTTCAAGACATAGGTTTGGGAGATGCTACCATTAAGATCTACGCCGGTGCTCAGAATCTCTTCTTGATTACCGACTATTCCGGTTATGATCCGGAACTTTCATCCAGAAAAGGTAATCAGGGTAATGAGGATGTGGCCCCCGGTATAAATATTGGAGCCTATCCCAATCCAAGAACCTATACTTTTGGTGTAAAACTCGGATTTTAATACAAGATGACAGTTAAGAATTTAGAAAATACTAAAAATATGAAAGCAAGGAATCTTTATAAAGCACTTAAAACGCATCTGTTGGTTCTGGTTATTGCGGCTACTGCGATGACCTTTCATAGTTGCGAATTAGACGAGGATCCAGGTAACTCCCAGTTAGCTGTGCTGCCATATAAATCACTGGCGGAATTGGAACTAGGAGTAAACGGGATATATGGTCAATTAAGGCAGACCGCCTGGATGACTACATTTTATGTCAACGGCTGGTCCGGGGATGATATGACCACCCATAGGGCAAGTAACAAAGCGGATTTTAGACAATACGATCAAAGGTTTGTTACCGCGGACAACTCCAGGACGGCGACAAACTGGCGAGGCGTATACCGCATGGTACGTGCTGCAAATACCGTTTTGGTAAACGCAGAGGGTTTGCAGTTAGCTGATCAAGATGCCCAAAATAGGTTGATTGGAGAAACACACTTTTTAAGGGCGATCATGTTCCATCATTTGGCCCGTGTCCATGGTAGAATTGCCTTGCCATTGCAGATCGCTCCAGATCCCGAAATCGCGTTGGCTTCCCAACTAGATGTTTATGGGCAAATAGAAAGCGATCTTTTGCGGGCAGAGTCATTACTGCCAGCATCTTCAAATCCTGGAGCCTCCAGACCTAATGCCGGCTCTGCCAGAGCTATGTTGGCCAGATTGTATTTGGATTGGGCAGGTTTTCCAGTGAAAGATGCTGCAATGTATGGGCAAGCAGCATCCAGCGCTAAGCAGGTAATAGACAATGCAGGAGCGCACGGCTTTGGCCTTGTACAGGATATAGGAAGCTTATATACGCTAGATGGTAGGTTCAACACCGAAGCAATATTTAGCATTTCGTATTGTGCAGAATGCGGTCTACCAAATCGTAAGCACGGAAAGTTAGGCTTGCCAGGAGATTTTGGCGGTTGGCAGGAAACTTTTGCTGAGATCCGCTTTTTTGAAGATTTTCCTGATGGTCCTAGGAAAGATGCCACCTACCATACACAGATCCCTCTTGATGCAAACGGAAACGTAACCAGTAATGTGGCCGGTGCTGCTAGTTTTGTGCCATGGACGGAATTTAAGGATCAACAAAACCCTTTGTTCAGAAAAATTGTAAGCCCTTTTGAAGATGATATCTTTAATGGGTTTCAAAGTAATCGCAATGACTATTTCATGAGGTACGCTGAACTATTGCTGATCTATGCCGAAGCTTCTGGAAGGTCAGGGTCAGCAGCACCTGAAGCTTGGGATGCCTTAAATATGGTACGCAGCAGAGCAGGACTTCCTGATGTAGGTCCGGCAGATGGCGATCTTGAGGAACTGGCCTATACCGAACGGAAATGGGAACTGGCCGGTGAATACCTGCGATGGAATGACCTGGTCCGGATGGAAAGAGTGCAGGAGGCTTTGGGCGGAACCGCGAGGGATCCACAAGTTTCTATTGGGACCGTATTTGATGCAAATGGGAACGGCACCCCAACGCCACTGACCGCACCCTCAAACCCCATATTGGGTTCTCTGGGCACGGATAATTATTTTGCTCCAGTCCCAGCAAATGAGATTGATAAGAATCCAAACTTGGGCGGAGGTTGATCTTGTAAATATCTGTGTTTATCTAGTTTAGTTAATAACGGTAAGATCTTTTATAGATCTTACCGTTGTACTTTTAATCGGAATCGTTTTCGATTTCTCCCGCAGAGATCCCTAGACACACTTTACCATTAAATTTTCATATTTTTGGAAAGGGATAAAAAATGTCGTTTTATGAACCATTTCCAAGGAATTCGCGCGTTGCATTTCCCATTAGCCTCAGCAATTGTCTTTGCCTTGTTTCTGACTTTAGCGTGCACAGAGGATAAAAAAGACCCTGACGGGAGGACTGCTGAGGATTCGAAGGCCAGGCTTTTTAGCTCCCTACCAGCGGCGGAATCGGGTATTGATTTTGTCAATACATTGGAAGAGAACTTGGAGTCCAATTACTACCAGTACATGTATACCTACATCGGTGGTGGGATAGCTGTAGGGGACATAAATAATGATGGTTTAGATGACCTCTATTTTACTTCCAACTCCGTTCAAGACAAGCTATACTTAAATAAGGGTGACTTCAAGTTTGAGGATATTACGTCCAAGGCGGGGATTGACGCTAATGAAGGATTCCACACAGGGGTGACCATGGTGGATGTGAACCAGGATGGTAATTTAGATATTTACATATCAAAAGGAGGGTGGAATGATGAAGACAATAGATTCGCCAATTTGCTCTATATAAATAACGGCGATCTGACCTTCACTGAACGTGCAGCGGAATTGGGGTTGGCAGATGCCAATCGAACTATCCAAGCTACTTTTTTTGACTACGATAAGGATAATGACCTGGACGCTTATATTTCCAATACTCCGGATATTACCGGAAGAACTGAGGTCCTGGATTTAGAAAAGATCCAGAAAGATCCAAAGACATTAGAACTGAAGGGAAGCGATCGGCTGTATAATAATGATGGCACCGGACATTATAATGATGTATCTAAAAAGGCAGGTTTACAATTTGATATCGGATTTGGATTGAATCCACAAGTAGGCGATCTCAATAATGACGGTTGGCCGGATGTTTATGTGTGTAATGATTTTAATGTGCCTGACTTAGCCTATATCAACAACGGCGATGGCACTTTTTCGGAGTCTAGGGACCAACTCTTTAAACACATGTCGTTCAATAGTATGGGCAGTGACATGGCCGACATCGACAATGATGGCCTTCTGGATTTGATGACCTTGGATATGAACCCTCAGGATTATGTGCGTTCTAAAACTACCATGGCTATGACTTCCATTGATCAGTTTCAGCGTATGGTAGATCAGGGATATCATTATCAGTATATGCACAACATGCTACAAATAAACAATGGTAATGGCTCATTTAGTGAGATTGGAAAAATGGCAGGAATGGCTGATACTGATTGGAGCTGGGCGTTACTATCTGCCGATTTCGATTTGGATGGCTACAACGATATTTACGTTACCAATGGTGTTTATCGGGATGTGATTGATAGGGATAAAAACAATGAAATTCTTCAAATTCTCAGGGCCAACCAAAGGAAACCTACTCGGGAAGATTTTCTAAGATTTGCCCAAATGCTGCCTCAGCAAAAACTCACCAACTACTTCTTTAGGAACAATGCCGATCTGACTTTTGAAGACACTTCCATAAAATGGACCGACTCCACTGCCACATTTTCCAATGGCGCGGCTTATGCAGATCTTGATAATGACGGGGATTTGGATCTGGTAGTAAATAATATCAATGAAGAAGCTACTCTTTTAAGGAATAACGCCACTCAATTCGGACAAGGTAAATACTTGCAGCTGTCCTTTAAAGGTCCTGATAAAAATAGGTTTGGTGTTGGAGTCAGGGCAACAATCCATCTGACAAATGGGACCGTACAAACGCGCCAATTGATAAATACACGGGGGTTTTTGTCATCGGTATCTAACAAATTGCATTTCGGATTAGGGGAAAACGGCTCAATCTCAAAAGTTATAATACTCTGGCCAGATGGCAAAGGGCAAGAACATTCTAATGTTGCGTCGAATCAATTGTTGCAAATTAATTATGATGAGGCCAGTAGTACTGAACCGGTAGCATCTGAGGAGATAACTGTAAAACCAATTTTTACAAAGATAGCATCTGATTACCTTCACAGTGACCCTGCTTTTAATGATTACGATCGTCAAATTTTACTTCCGCATAAACTTTCTCAAACTGGACCGGCAATAGCAAAAGGTGATGTCAACAGCGATGGACTCCAAGATGTATTCATCGGGGGAGGACATACACAGGCGGGACGGTTGTTGCTGGGACAAACAACAGGCTCATTCAGATCTAGAGAGATAACTGCTTTCAAGGAGGATAAGCTGCACGAAGACGTAGGTGCTTCCTTTTTTGATGCTGACAATGACGGGGACCAAGATCTTTACGTAGTAAGCGGAAGTTATGAGTTCGATGCAAATTCCGAGTTATTACAGGACAGACTCTATTTAAATAATGGCATGGGACAATTTTCCAGATCTGAAGGCCAAATACCTGAAATAATGTCAGCCGGATCTGTAGTAAAACCATTTGACTATGATCAAGATGGCGACATCGATCTTTTCGTGGGAGGTAGGGTGATACCAGGGAAGTATCCATATTCCCCTACCAGCTATTTGCTTACCAATAACAAAGGTACATTCACTATCGCCACTCAGCAGCTAGCTCCAGAACTCGAAAGTATTGGCATGGTTACCGATGCCATTTGGACCGACATCAACAATGATAACCAGATCGACATGATCGTGACTGGAGAGTGGATGGGCATCGAAGTGTTCATCAACGAAAATAATATACTGGCCAAAAGTGATGCTTACCATGATCTATCAACATCAACCGGTTGGTGGAACAGACTTTTGATTACGGACATAGATAATGATGGAGACCAGGATATTGTAGCGGGGAACCTGGGCTTGAACTATAAATTTCACGCGTCCAAAGAGCAACCATTTCATGTCTACACTCGAGACTTCGACCGCAATGGCGTAGAAGATATTATGCTGGCTAAGGATTACAACAACCAAAGAGTACCAGTGAGAGGGAAAGCATGTATGACGCAACAGCTACCTCATTTAGCCCAAAAAATACCTTCCTACAAGGAATTTGCCAATCGAGACCTTAGTGGAATCTTAGGACTGGATTTAGAGTCTGCATTGCACTATCAAGCAACCGAATTCCGCTCGGGAATCTTTATCAATAACGGCAACGGTGCCTTTGATTTTTCGCCCTTTATGATGGAGGTGCAACAATCGCCAATAAACAGCATTGTATATGATGATTTTGATGGAGATGGTATGGATGATTTAGTATTGGCAGGCAATAATTATCAATCGGAGGTTGAGACCACCAGAGCTGATGGAGGCATTGGCTCTTTCTTAAAGGGAGATGGAAAAGGAGGTTTTACAAGGATTAGCCATCACAGATCCGGTTTTTTTGCCGATAAGGATGTAAGAAATATCATAGCCATAAAGAACAAAAAAGGCGCAATACTTTTTGTGGTCAACAATAATGAAGCACATGATTTGTTTAGTTTCAGTATCTAAAACCACTACTTGACAAACTCCATCAGCCCAAACCGATTGACCTGATGCACATTCTTCGCAATATCATAAATCGGGAATAGGGTAGAAGTAGATCTTCTATCTCCATCAGGATCATTTCTATCCTGGCGCACGGCAAGAAATGCCCATCTATTGCCTTCCTCAACCGGCTCAATCGACCCCAAAGCTCCAAATGTTGACAGCGGTATGGCCAATTCCATGGTCCAACCTTTATCTACATCGGAATTGTTATTTATGGTACCATCGAAGGTTACCTCTGCTTCAAAGTCCGGATTGAAAGCCCTAAAAACAGCATCTTGCTCTTTATAATAGTCGTTGAAATAAATGAAATCGTTAGATGCTTTAAACAAGTTCAGCTCAAAGCCAAAATGAGTATCTAAGCTGTCCGGTGCAGGAATCAGGAATATTTCGGCACAGTCATCGAAATAAGGGCTGCCATCGCGTTTGGTCTCTCTAGCTGTGATATAAGAGTCCTCACAATGAAAGAAGACATACATATTTTCATTATCCCATAGCATTCGAAAAGTAGTTTGCTGCTGATCGGAAGGTGCTTCTACCCTATAAAAATATTCCAGAGTTCTAGCTTCGGTCTTGCTCCAAATGGCCTCATCCATTTTTCCGTCAACGATGATAGGTTCAGTGGTTTTTGATACTTTAAAAATAGGCTGCTCTCCAAGGGAGAGTTTGTTTTCTGATTGAGCAACTCCCGAAGTGGTCGTCAGAAAAATTAGTAGAATCAACCAAGATATTCTCAACCTCCTCATATGATTGCTAACATTAATTGTTTATCATTCTTTTGGCCCACAGATTGTTTTTATATTCTTTTAGAGCACTTTCGAATAAGTTTTGAGACTCTTCTTTATTCCCTAAACCTTCATTTCCTAGAGCTTCTAGGTAATAGGAATTTGAAATCGCTTTGTTGTTAAACGAAGAAGCCTCTTCAACTGCAACCAAGATGTTATCCGTACCTTTTTTACGTTGGTCCTGGCCTTGGGTGATCAAATTGTTGAACATCTCATTTGCGGCTTCATTTTGTCCCAGCTTTTGCAGCGCTTTTGCCTGATAATAAATTAGGTCGTGCATTCCGGGTCCGTTGCGGGATCCTGCGCTTTTCTGATAACTTTCCTTCGCTTTTTGGGTATTGCCCATTTGGTCATAAGCCTTCCCCATGTAATAGTAGATCAATGCATTTTTTTCATCGTGCGTGGGTTTCCCAACCTCCAGGTTTTCGGGATAAAGTAAGGCGGCCTCTAAGTGCGTGATTGCTTCCGAGTATTGTTTAGTGTCTACCAGCTGAAGAGCCTTCAGGGTATGGGCATCCACATAATGC
>JBPCUG010000373.1:0-4107 GCA_051011275.1 Cyclobacteriaceae bacterium
TTCTGTTGCAAGGAATCTATCTTTGCTTGGTCGTAGTTATTGCTGTAAACGACTTCTTGCAACAGCCTTTTAAGGTTTTCTATTTTACCGTCGTCATCGACCATCATGGCTACCCAAGCTTGATCAATATCACTATTGATCTGGCTAAATTGGATTTGTAAGGAGTCCAGATCCGCTGAAGTAAGTGTACCACTGCTATTGGACTTCTTAGCACAAGCATAAAAGAATAATATAGCAAAGGCCACAAGTGCTATTTTGATTAAATTCCTCGATATGGTCATATTGCTAGGTTTATTGGGGTGAAGTTATAAAAATCTTGGCAAAATCACAGGAGCCTATTGAAGGCTAATGTTTGCCTTAAATGCCGAAAAGAGAGATTTCAACGACTTGGGCTCACTTTTTAGGATCTCAATTTCCGCACAGCCATTAAAATGTGCAAAATCCACAAGTTTATCCTTTAGAGCCTGGACTAGCGCATCGTCTACTTTTACCCACGGCTCCAAGGCAAGATTTTTGATTATCAATTTGCCTTTGGCTCGATCTGCTTTAGGGTCTAACCTTCCGATGAAGCGATCTCTCCATAAAATGGGTAAAGCGAAATACCCATGCACGCGTTTAGCCGGTGGGAAATAGATCTCCGCTTGGTAACTGAAATTGAAAAGCTGTTGCATTCTTTTTCTTTGTATCACTGCATTATCAAAAGGGGAGAGGAAGTGCATGGTTGGTTTGCGAATGCTGCGCGGTAGTTCGTCTAATAATCTGCTGCTTAAATAGTAGTTCCTACCCTCTATTGCGACCACATCGAGG
This sequence comes from Cyclobacteriaceae bacterium, assembly GCA_051011275.1. Taxonomy (GTDB): domain Bacteria; phylum Bacteroidota; class Bacteroidia; order Cytophagales; family Cyclobacteriaceae; genus JBPCUG01. Next base: position 808 of record JBPCUG010000373.1, read on the forward strand.
ATACCATTTTCTACCAGTTCAGGTAAGACTTTCAGCACGCCTGGTTTCAGGTCAGGTCTGAGATAGTAGAGTTCCGGAGCAGTAACTAGCCCCTGTGCTTTGATTACTTTATGGATTTTGAATCTAAATGTCTCCGTTTTACTGGGGATGGTTGTATCCAAATCAGATGGTAAGACCCGTTCCGCTAGGTCGTAAAGTATTTGGAAGTTTTTTCTTTTGCTGACCAAAATCTTTCCTTGCATAAAGAGTTCGTGCAAGGTTTTCTTGGCTGGTTTCCAATCCCACATGGCTCCTTTTAACCGAGGACGATCTGTTACAAAATCTTTAGCCCCTAAAGCTCCCTCGTCCTTAATCCGGTCGATGATGTAGTTTTCCATTTTCTTATCCCGTGTATACCAGTGCTTTTCAGCCTTTTGCAGTTCCAGCATTCTAGGCAAATAGAAACGGAAGTCCTTTATGGGCAAATAGGCGGCAGCATGGCTCCAGTATTCAAAGATCTTGCGATCCTTATTTGCTAGCTCATCAAGATAGCGACTCAAATAGTTCGGTACCCTACTCCAAAGGCAGTGGTGATGCGCCCGTTGGACGATGTTAATGGCATCAATTTGCAAATAGCCCAACCGACAGATTGCCTTTAAGGCTCCGGCTTTACGAGTGCCAAAAGCACTTTTTGACCGTAGTAAACCCTGCTGATGCAACATCAATCTACGTGCGGTTTTTAGATCCATGGGGGCATCTATTTATTTAACACTATATAAGTTTAGCTTAAGCCAAGTTTAAAGAGCAGCTTCCCCAAACTACATACTTAGGATTTAAGTCCTTTGATCATCATTTCTGCCAGTTGCTCACTTATTTGATCTATCGACAATTTACCATCGGGTTTGTACCATCGATGGATCCAGTTCATGGCTGATAGGACGGTCATGGCGGTCAACTTCGCATCCACCACTCGAAAAGTATTTACTTGAATACCTCGCTCTATAATAGTTATGAATTGTTGCTCATAGTCACCACGCATAACCAGGAACTCAGAAAGGTAAGGTTCACTCAAATGCCGCCATTCGTGGAAAAAGACTGCAGCATCATCGATGTTTTGCGAGATAACTTCTAAGTGATGTGCAATGGCTTTTTTGAGATGGACCTCAGGCTGAGAATCAAGATATTCTGTCTCTTTTTGAGCGGCAAAAAAGGCATCCGCCATCCGGAAGCAAATCCGATGCAGGATCTCCTCTTTTGATTTAATGTGGGAATATAAACTGGCCGCTTCAATGCCTAAAACTTGAGCCAAATCACGCATTGATGAGGCCGCATAACCCTTGGTTTTGAATAACACTGCAGCTTGTTTGTCGATCTGCTGTTTTCTGGTAAGCTTAGTCATGGTTGTTCTAAAAGTACCCTGGCTAACATTCGTTAACAACCTTTTTTGAAAAATTTCACTAGCATATTTCTTATTTGGTACTTTTGCTTCGCCATACTTAGATAATGACTTACACAAACAGACAGACTTATTTAGACCGAATCAATTTAGTTTACTATGCCCTTATCAGTGTTCCCCTATTGTTGTTTGCCATCGTTTATCTAAACTATTACCGTGACAAATTGCTGATTCCAATGGATCGTACCATTGCTTGGTGGTATATCGTAATTGCGATCGGCTGTGTAGTACTTGCCGGAATAGGGTATCATCAGTATCGAAAGAAACTGAAAAGATTATTTGGCGAACAGTCCTTGAGGGATAAACTTGATCAATGGCACCAAGCCTTGTCGGGTAACTTTTGGCTCATGGGCTCCTTAAGCTCAGTCGCAGTAGTGGCCTTCTATACCTCAAAATCACAGGTGTTTGTGGCTTGTTACGCTTTACTTCTATTTTTGGTATCCTTACTTCGACCTACACAACAAAGGCTGATCCGTGAGTTGAAGTTAAAGTCAGAGCATCTTAAGGTCATTGAGAAAAATGAAGAGATTCCTTTTTAGGGCAAAAAAAAGAGCTAACCAGTTGGCAGCTCTTTTGATATAGTAACTTTTCGTTGCTAAAGCTTGATTTCTTGTGAAAATGAACCAATAGAGATGGTAGCATCATTATCACAACTTCCATCACCATAGTCAACCATAACTTCAGGTCGGTCAACAGCATCAATTTTGAAACTTCCTTGTACCGGGACCGTAATGTTATCACTCCAGCATGCGCTCTTAACAGTAATAGGTGCAACAATATCAGCCGTATAGGCAACACCATTTCTATTAACACCATCAGAATTTCCGGTGACTTTATATACGTTATCAAAAAGATCACCAGTGCCCAAACCATCAGCCCATTCAAAGGTTAGGGTTCGATTCAATTTGAATACCGAACCATCGGGGAACTGCAATGAACCATCAGTAATAGTGTTGGTATAGGTGAGGTTTTGATCATTGTTGAAACCCCAGTCACCACTGGAAATGGTACCATTTAATATATAACCGTCTCGGCTGTAATCGTCAAAACTAATGTTGAATTGAAAACCCTCCTGAAATAAAGTACCGGTAGTACTATAAATAATACTGCCGCTTCTAATAACACCAAAATTATCGGAGCAGGTGCCGTCAAAAGAGATTATCAATTCATCACTTTCTCCCTGACTAGTATCGAAACACAGTTGCGACCTGCCATTTTCTGAACCTTGATCGTTACTCAATGCTTGCTCTGACATTAAAGTAGCATCTGCGAAAGCCGCTTGAGCAGCTTCAAAGTCCTGTGCCGTAGCAATATCATCGGAAGTGACCTGTACCTGTGTTCCATCATCGTCGCCACAGGCATAGATCAAGCTTAGTAAAGCTAAAGCCCAGAATGATTTTAAAATTTTCCTAACCATAATATTTGTTCGTTTAATAAAAAATAACTGCATTAAGCAGCTCAGAACCACAAAGATAAGCTGGATCCTCGAACCAGTTAGGTGAGAACCGCGAGTAATTATATGGATGTAAGGTTTTGTGATTTATTACCTTAACCGATGCATAATGAACGATTTACGGACTATTATAGTATGATACCGAAGCTTATTGCGTTCAAATCGGGCCCTTTATTCTCTGAAAAAAGGCTGTTGAGGTCGTAATTAGCAAATACATCTAAGTCTTTCCAACCCAGGCGCATACGTAGTCCGTACCGGAAATTGTTTAAAAAGAAGTTGCCTGAATCTTTATCCTTTTCGGAATCACCATTTTCTTTGAATTTGTACTTTGTATGACTGCCTAAGCGATAACCGGCATAGCCACCAAAACCAATTCGAAACCCTTGCTTCCTGGAAGTCTCAATGCTAAAGC
>JBPCUG010000374.1:0-3559 GCA_051011275.1 Cyclobacteriaceae bacterium
CCTTTAATCCTGGGGTGTGAAAAAACCAGGCTTCATTAGATTGTGAATGGAAAGGTCCAGCTCCTACTCCGGCACCTGTGGGCATGCGTATGACTACATCTGCGTTTTGACCCCAGCGATAATGTGATTTGGCCAGGTTATTTATAATCTGATTAAAGCCACAAGTGACGAAATCAGCAAATTGCATTTCGATGATTGATTTGTAGCCTACCACTGATAAACCCAGCCCGATACCAACTATGGCTGATTCACAAAGGGGTGTGTTCCTTATTCTTTCTTTTCCAAAAAGATCCACCATTCCTTCGGTTATTTTAAAAACCCCTCCGTACTCAGCAACATCCTGTCCCATCAACAAAGACTTGGGGTGCTTTTCCATACCCAGCCGAATAGCATCCGATAGTGCATCTACAAATCTTCGAGAACTTTTATTGTCTTTAGGAGTATCGTTTTCAACCGGTGGTAGTTCGGCATACATATCCTTTAGCTCAAAGCTGGTATCTGATTGCGGCAGGCCTTCTGAAAAAGCTACTTCCAGGGCTTTTTCGATTTCCTTTTTTATTTTATTGGCAACTTTCTTGATCGCCTTATCATCTAAAACTTTCTCTCTTACTAAGAACTTTTCAAAGTTGGAGATAGGGTCTTTCTTGGCCCACTTCTCGAACAATTCCGGTGGTACATATTTGGTGCCTGAAGCTTCTTCATGACCTCTCATTCTAAAGGTCATCGCTTCAATTAGTACAGGTTTTGGGTTGGTCCTTATGTTTTGAGCAGTTTGTTTTATGATGTCATAAACTTCCAGAACATTATTTCCATCTACCTGGAGTGCATCTATACCGTATCCGGGGGCTTTGTCAATGAAGCTCTTAAAATTGAACTGCTCACTACTGGGTGTGGAAAGCCCATATCCGTTGTTCTCAATCACAAATATTACAGGTAGATCCCATACCGAAGCCACATTGATTGCCTCGTGAAAATCGCCTTCACTGGTGCCTCCGTCGCCACTAAAGACCAGTGTTGCCTTCTTTTCTTTAGCCAGTAGATTGCCTAGAGCAATGCCATCAGCCACTGCCAGCTGCGGTCCAAGATGGGAGATCATGCCAACCAGATGATGCTCTCGACTTCCGAAATGAAAAGATCGATCCCGTCCTTTAGTAAACCCTGAAAGTTTTCCTTGAAACTGAGCAAAAAGGCGCTCTAATGGTACTTGTCTGGTGGTAAAGACCCCCAAGTTCCGATGCATGGGCAGCATATACTCATCTTCCTCCATAGCTAAGGCGCTCCCCACCGAAATAGCCTCCTGACCTATGCCTGAAAACCATTTGCTGATCTTTCCTTGCCTTAGTAAGATCAGCATTTTCTCCTCTATCATCCTTGGTTTCAACAAAGCCTTATAGATGGATACAAGTTCCTGATCTGAAAGGTCTTTTCGGTTAAATTTCATGAGAAAACTTTAACGGTTTGTGGTAAATTTAAGCTATCAACGCAAGGGGTAAAAAAAATAAACCTATTTTTAATTTTTTATCGTGCAGGGCTAAGTAATGATCGCATATCACCAATTCACCTTAGACAACGGGCTTCAGGTTTTGGTTCATGAGGACCATACTACTCCTTTGGCAGTTGTAAATCTGCTTTACAATGTGGGCTCAAGGGATGAAGATGAAGAAAGGACTGGATTTGCTCATCTGTTTGAGCATTTGATGTTCGGCGGTTCTCAAAATATTTCTTCCTTTGATGAACCTTTACAAAAAGTTGGCGGTGAAAACAACGCTTTCACCAGCCCTGATATGACCAACTACTATCTAACGCTTCCGGCTGATAATTTGGAAACAGGATTCTGGCTTGAGTCTGATCGTATGCTTAGTTTGTCCTTTGACCCTAAGGTTTTGGAAGTTCAAAGAAAAGTTGTGATTGAAGAGTTTAAGCAGAGATACCTGAATCAACCCTATGGCGATGCCTGGCTGAAGCTTAGGCCATTGGCCTACAAAAAACATCCATATAGATGGGCCACCATTGGTAAAGACATTAACCATATTGAAAGGGCAACTTTGGCTGATGTAAAGGGTTTCTTCAAGAAATTCTATCATCCCACTAATGCCTATTTAGTCGTTGCCGGGCATGTTACTCTCGATCGGGTGAAACAGCTTTGCCAAAAATGGTTTGGCCCGATTCCGGCTGGCGAAAAATACGATCGAAAATTGCCGAAGGAACCTGCTCAAACTGAGAAGCGCACCTTGCACGTTGAAGCTGATGTCCCCTTAGATGCGATCTACAAGGTATACCATATGCCAGGTAGGTACCATCAGCAGTACCACCAAGCCGACCTAGCCGGCGATGTGTTAGGACGAGGAAAGTCCTCTCGCTTCTTTCAACAACTTGTGAAGGGGCAAAAGCTATTTAGTGACTTACACGCCTATGTTACCGGGTCTATAGATCCCGGATTAGTTGTCGTTCAGGGTAATTTAAACCAGGGGGTAGATCATGAAACAGCCGAGGCAGGAATCGATGAGGTCATAAATAATCTTATTAAAAATGGAACAGAAGGAGAAGAGTTGCAGAAGGTAAAAAACCAGGCAGAATCTACACTAGTGTTCTCGGAAGTGGAATTGCTAAACAGAGCCATGAACCTTGCCTTCGGTGCAGTGGCTGGAAATCCGGATTACATCAATCAAGAATCGCAAAAGATTCAGAGTGTTACCAGCGAGGAGATAAAAACTATAGCCGGTCAGGTGCTTCGGGATGACAATAGCGCTACTTTATACTATCATAAATCGGCCCCATGAAAATACGGATTGGTCAAGGTTATGACGTACATCGACTGGAAGAAGGTGCCGAGTTCTGGTTGGGAGGTATCCGACTTGAGCATCACAAAGGGCCTGTAGGTCATTCGGACGCTGATGTATTGATCCATGTGATCTGTGATGCGCTTTTGGGTGCAGCCAGTCTGCGCGATATCGGATTTCATTTTCCCGACACTGACCCTAAATATCGAGGGATAGACAGCAAAGAGCTGCTCAAAGAAGTTGTAGAGCTATTGCTGGTCAAAGGATTTTCTATTGGCAATATAGATGCTACAGTAGTTTTACAGACCCCAAAGATCAAATCCAGGATATACGAGATGCAGGTCTGCCTGGCTCAAGTAATGGGTATTGATCAAAATGATATATCCATAAAGGCCACAACTACTGAGCAGTTGGGGTTTGTGGGTAAGGAAGAGGGAGTCAGTGCCTATGCGGTGGCCTTGATCCAAACAGACGATTAACCATGGCCTCCAAACCATCTGAGGCAGTAAGGATCATAGCTACAGAAGATGGCTCTCACTCACTGTACCTGCCTGATATTGATGAAACCTATCACTCTATTCACGGGGCGATCAATGAATCGCAATACGTTTTTGTAGAGCAGGGCTTGGTTTATTACTACCACCAAAACAATGATAAGTTGATAAGCATATTGGAGGTTGGCTTAGGTACCGGGCTGAACCTTTTACTATCAGCGATATGGGCTAAAGGCACTGGAGCAGTAATATCATATACCGCTTTGGAGCCTTTTCCAGTACCTC
>JBPCUG010000375.1:0-3684 GCA_051011275.1 Cyclobacteriaceae bacterium
TATTAAAAGTAAATGGTATACCAAAGGGATCTTTTTACAATTTTTTCAAAAGTAAAGAGGACTTCGGTCTTAGAGTGTTGGATTTTTATGGAGGTCAGTACCATAATTTTATTCAAAAAAGTCTTACTGACCAAACCAAGAGTCCGTTGCAGCGGTTGAAGGATTTTTATCGCCTGACCATCGAAGGTAATCGGAGGGAGCAATGCAAGCATGGGTGCTTGATCAACAATTTGTCATTGGAGATAGCCGGTTCAAATGATAATTTCAGTCGAGCTATTAACCGGCATATTCAGCAATGGATATCTGTAATTGCCGGCTGCATTGAGGAGGGGCAGGAGAACGGCCAAATCACCCAAAATTATTCGGCGCATCATTTGGCTGAGTATATGCAGGCTGGCTTTTTTGGGACTTTGAGCCGTTCAAAGGCGGCAAGAAGTAGTGAAGCTATGGAGCGATTTTATCGGATGAGTTTTGATTTTATCACAGACAAAATGCGGGCATACCCAACATTAAAAGCTTCGTGATGCATAATTCTCAATAGAACCTGGAGCGATTTGTTTCAGGTTCTATTCTTATTGATAGGTATTTGAATAAAAGGAATTGCATTTATATGTAACCTTTGGTTTTAGGTTATTATATTCATGGTTCCAATTTGATACTTATCAATATTTAACTATGCCCACCAGTAAAACACTTAAACCAGCTTTTGATTTTCTCAAACGATTAAAAAAGAATAATAACCGCGAATGGTTCAATGACCATAAAGATCAATATTTGCTGGCCCATCAAAACGTGATTGACTTTGCTGATGATTTGTTGGCCAAAATGGCTAAGCATGATCTTATAGAAACGCAGTCGGGTAAAAAGAGCCTTTTCCGTATCTATCGAGATACCCGGTTCTCCAAAGATAAGACACCATATAAAAGCAACTGGGCAGGTGGGTTCAAACGAGCCACTAAAAAATTGCGAGGGGGTTATTACTTTCATATTCAGCCCGGCAATTCAATGATTGCAGGCGGGTTTTGGAATCCTAATTCACAAGACATAAAACACATTCGGGAGCAGATCGCGCAAGATGATGTGCCCCTTCGTAAAGTATTGAGGAGTAAAAAATTCAAAGATTATTTCGGTGAGTTGCAGGGAGAGCAGGTGAAAACCGCTCCAAAAGGTTTTGACAAAGACCACTCCTCTATTGACTTGTTGCGCTATAAGCAGTTGATCTTGGTTCATAATTTTAAGGACTCCGAAGTTTTGCAAAAAGATTTTTCGGCTAAGGTAGCTCAGGGATTCAAAAACATGCGACCCTTTATGGATTGTATGAGTGAGATATTGACAACTGATCTAAATGGCGTTTCATTGGCTTAGTTACAGGATCCTGACAAAGTTGCACCTTTAAAAACAAATTATGATCAATCAAAAATGGACCTTGGCCCATCGACCAGAAGGCCTGGTAAAAAAATCGGACTTCAATTGGGTAGAGGAGGAAATTGCGATACCTGGTCCAGGTCAGTTTCTTATAAGACATATTTATCTTTCATTGGATCCTACCAATCGCGTGTGGCTTCATGAGAAACCCAGCTATTTGCCACCGGTTGCCATAGGGGAAGTCATGCGTGGTTTAGGCCTCGGTGTGGTTGAAGCCTCTAATCATCCCGATTTTCAGGTCGGGGATTATATTTCGGGTTTGCTTGGGTGGCAAAAGTACCTGATCACTGATGGTGAAGGACTAACTAAAATTCCTACACAAGGAGCTCCTTTGGAAAATTTCGTTGGGGCCTTAAGCATGCACGGGCTCACGGCGTATTTTGGATTGATGGATGTTGGTAAAGCTAAAGAAGGGGAGACTTTGGTGGTCACCGGAGCTGCAGGAGCAGTAGGATCGTTAGTAGGTCAGATCGGAAAGAATATCGGTATGCGAGTGGTGGGCCTGGCTGGCACCGACGAAAAATGCAAGTGGCTTACCGAAGACCTGGGTTTTGACGCTGCCATCAATTACAAGACTGATAACGTCAAAGAAAAGTTAAAAGAATACTGTCCGGATGGTATTGATGTTTATTTTGAGAATGTAGGTGGACCGGTTTTGCAAACTATTTATGACCGCATGAATTTGCACGGGCGCATTGCAGTTTGCGGGTTGATCTCAGAGTACAATGGTTTGAATCCCCTTACACAGTTGACCAATCTCGGTGGACTGGTTTCCAAGCGTATTACTATTCAAGGGTTTTTGGTTTTTGATTACTGGAGCCGATCCGGCGAGGCTTTTCAAAAGATGGGGCAATGGATGATGCAGGAGAAGCTCAAGTTTCGCCTTGATGTAGTAGACGGTTTAGAAAATGCGCCTGAGACCTTGAATATGCTTTTTGAAGGCAGGAATCGAGGGAAGCTAGCAATAAAGGTTTCAGAGGCTTGAATTAGGTTGGTCTTTTATAAATGATACGGTGCCCGCTTGAAACCGTATCAAGGAAAGACAAATAGGGCTATTCCGATGTCCAATTTGATTGAGTTGTATCGTCTAATGGGTACTGTCCATTTGATTTATTTAATTCCAACTATAATTCTACACTCATGAAGGAAGATCTAATAGAAATTGGAACTGCCTACCTTAGAGCATTTTCGGAAGCCGACTTTAAAAAAGCCCGAGAGTACGTGACTGACGATTTTCACTTCAAGGGTTCCATAGATGAATTTCATTCCGCAGACCAGGCTTTTGAGGCGTTTACCAATGTTGGACCAATGATAAATGGAATTGATATTATTTCAGCTTTTTCCAATGAAGGGGAAGCATGTTTCATTTATTTATTCCGTTGCAAGCCTCCGATTGGCCATGTACCTACCGTGGAATACATGAAATTTTCTGATGAGAGGATCCATAGTAGCCGTATTTTTTATGATCCACACAGCTTTGAGGCCATTATGGAGTTGCCTTCGGTCAAGACGTCTATTTAAGTCCAGGCAAGTTACGGTGATACCTTAACTATGAATTTGAGACTATGGCATCAGGATTAGAATCCTCTTAAATATTGGTCAGGAATGGTAATTTCTTCTGCTAAGGCTTTTGCTGCTTCTATAGGAAAATACGGATTTCTCAGCAATTCCCGTGCGATGATGATCAGATCTGCTTGGTCATCCTGTATGATTTTATTCGCCTGATTTGGTAGGGTTATACCTCCCACAGCACCGACCAACATTTTGGTTGCTTGCTTAATAGCTGCTGAAAAGGGAACCTGAAATCCAGGTGCAAACGGAATATTTTCTTCCGGGACTACGAAACCTGAGACCGGATCGATGAGATCTACGCCTTCCTTTTCGAGTCTCTGGCATAGTTCAATTGTCTGCTCTAGGCTCCAGGCGTATGGATCATCTGCCCAATCGCGAGCGGCAATCCTGATAAGTAGTGGATAGTCCTCGGGCCAGACCTGCTTTACAGTTTGCACTACCTCAATCAGCAATTTGATCCGGTTGTCAAATGATCCTCCATATCGATCATTCCTTTGATTGGCTAATCCGGAATAAAATTGATGTAGTAGATAGCCATTGCCGGCATGTACTTCCAAGATCTTGAAGCCGGCTTCCAAAGCTCGTTGGGTTGCCGCTTTATACGATTGCAAAAACCCCTTGATAGCGGAGGTGTTCATTTCGATTGGGACCGGACTGTGATTTGAAAATGGTATCGGGCTTGGCGCC
>JBPCUG010000376.1:0-3936 GCA_051011275.1 Cyclobacteriaceae bacterium
GGCGCTAGCTGGTATAATTGTTTGATAATTGTTACCTTTCTATCACACTAGTTATGCAGGTGTAATGAAATATAATGTGCTCCATAATCTCACCGTAGTGGTGGCCTTTATAGGTACAGTACTAATACTTTTGGAAATGATCCGGGAGGTTGGTTGGCTACAATTCTCGCAACCGGAAAACCTAGACTATCCGGGATTAGTTTTGGTAGTTGTTGGCGCTATTGGTGCGGCTTGGTCCGCCAAGAAAATGCGTAACTCTTAGTCGTGTTACGAGTTCCGTGTTTCGGGTTACGCGTTTAACTCGCAACACGTAACGTGCAACCGGCAACAAGTCAAACTCCCTCAGCTTCTACCGTTTCCACCTCAGGCACCATACGTTTAAGCAGGTTTTCTATTCCCGCCTTAAGGGTCACAGTTGAAGAAGGGCAACCACTGCAAGCGCCTTGTAAAAGGAGTTTGACTACTCCATCCTCAAAAGAATGAAATTGAATAGCACCTCCATCCATTTCAACAGCCGGCTTAATGTACTCATCTAGTATTTCCTTGATTTTTTTCTCGAGCTCCGGTTCACTATCATTACTGGATTCTGGTACTTCCTCAACTCCTTCGTCTTCCAAGAGCAAAGGCTTTTCTGCTTGTAGGTAATCGGTAATAAACAAGCGGATTTGGTCCTGCATTTCCGACCATTCTATTGATTCACTTTTGGTCACGGTCACAAAATTGCTCATATAAAAAACCCGTTCTACATGATCCATCTTAAATAGCTCTTGAGCCAAAGGCGCTTTCTCTGCACTTGTGCTATCAGGAAAATCGTAGCTCTCCCCTGCCGGTACCAACATGTAGTTGGCCACGAATTTCAGTGAATTGGGATTAGGATTGGCCTCCATATAAATGTTAACCTGCCTTTTATATAATTCATCTCGATTAAATTCTTCCATTTCTTTAGGGATTTGTTATCTAAACGAACCATTAGTGAATTGGTTCATTTAAGATGTAAAATTAATCAATTTGGTTGGGAAGCCCTAGTTTGGTCTCAGTTCTAGATTGGAGGCCCGAACTATTGATCTACCATAGGCCCCAGCTTCTTCCCTCCCAACAAGTGTAAATGAATGTGAAATACGCTCTGCCCTGAATCCTCGTTGGTATTGATACTCAACCGGTAGCCGCTTTCATCGATGCCTTTTTCTTTGGCCAGTTGCCGGGCAACATGAAACATTTTACCCACCAAAGGAATATCTTCCTCCACCATATCATTCATTGTTGGGATCCTTTTCTTTGGGACGATAAGGATGTGCACTGGAGCTTGTAACCTCAACGGGAGAAAGGCGATGATCTCATCATCTTCATATTCAATAGTGGCTGGCAGTTCCCGCTTTACGATCTGCTCAAAAGGTGATGCTTTGGCTAATGCTTGTTGCTTCCGAGTTTGGTAATCTGCGTCCTGAGCAAAAGCCGAGGTGAAGAGTATTGCTTGAATAAGAAAACTAATATGGAATTTCATACTAAATGAGCTCATACTTGGGATAAGATATTAGCGCTCAGGTCAAGAAGCACTAGAAGGGGGATTCAATGATTTAAACACGCTCCATGATAGAAACCCAGAGAACAACAGTAAACCAATGCTCAAAACCAAAGACAGACTTCTTACAATTTTAAACCCCGAACCAGGGTCGAAACCTTTCGGCATGGCACTTAATGGTGGATAAACTACCCAACCTGCATGAGCGGCGATATAAACACCTCTTAAGTACAACACTATTACAAAAAGCATCAAAGATGCTGCTAATAACATAGCACGTGGTGCTCTTCGATTGCTCTTTAAAAGAGTTCTTATCAAATAAATAAAAAATAGAACAGCAACCGAAAGAAAAGCCAACCACTGAATCGGCGTGACAACCAAATAAGTGCCATAAAGCTGAATATCAACCTTTTCGGTACTCAATAAGTTTCCTCCTGACAACCAACCAATGATCGAGACGCCAGTTACCACACCAATTACCCAATAAACTTCCTTGATTAACTCTGATCTGAAGGTCACTGCAAAAACTTTAAACTGAGAACTAAAAACTAGGAACTAACTTCAACATGTTCCACTTCCACAGGTATTTCCTCTCCCAGGCCTAACTCGCCTTCACTAGCAGCCACCAAGGAAGCAACCGTAGCATCGCCAGTGACATTCACCACTGTGCGGCACATATCAAGGGGCCGGTCAACCGGGAAGATGATGGCTATCCAAGCCGGATTAAGTCCCACCGACTGCAATACCAGTATCATCATGACCAATCCAGCACTGGGTACTGCCGCCGAACCAATGGAGGCCAAAGTTGCTGTTAGCACAATAGTCAGCTGCTGGGTAATGGTAAGGTCAACCATGTGGTACTGCGCCAGAAATACTACAGCTACTGCCTGATATAAACTGGTGCCGTCCATATTTACCGTGGCACCGATAGGCAAAACGAAACTTGCTGTTTCCTCTGGAACTTTGAGGTTGTCCCGCACGCATTCAAGGGTCACCGGCAGGGTAGCTGCACTGGAACTAGTGGTGAAAGCCAAGAGTTGCGCTGGGCTGATGGCCTTAAAGAATTTCTTGTAATTCAGTCTTTTAATGAAAGTGGTGACTACGGTTGGGTAAAAAAGGAATACCATTAATGCCAGGCCAATCACCAGCGTAACAGAATAGGACCCTAAGGCCTTGAAGATCTCAACTACTCCAGCCGGATCATCACCTGCAATCTTTGACACAGTGCCAGCCATCAGGGCAAACACAAAAAACGGTGCCGCCTCCATCACTATCTCTACCATTCGTAAAAAGACCTCATTAGCTCCTTCAATAAAATCCCTAAGGCCTCTGGTCTTATCTTTTGGGATAGTGATAATGGTAATACCAAAAAATATTGCAAAGAAGATCACCTGCAACATCAGGCTATTGTCATTTAACGAAATGAATATGTTACTAGGCACCATATCCACAATAAACTGAAGCGGGCCCGCATCTTTGGTGGCATTGGCGGTTGACAATTTCTCCTCGGTATTGGGATCGATTTGGTCATTGCTCCTAGCGGCAACATCGGCTACCCTTTCACTCATAGATTCATCACAAGTAAGGCAGGTTCCATCCAATATCTCAACACCATCGGTATTAGATACCCACAACTCATACTTAATCCGGTTATCAATGCGCTGTTCATCGTCGACCAGCGTGCCTGGCTTTATGGTGTTGACCAACAATAGCCCCACTGCCACAGCACTCACAGTGGTGACCAAGTAGATCAGCAAGGTCTTACCACCCATTCGCCCAATCTTATTGATATTGGATAGCCCGGAAATGCCGTGAATAATAGAGAACAATACTAATGGAACAGCAATCAACTTGAGTAAATTGATGAAAATGACACCAAAGGGATCGATCCAATCCAGGGTGAATTTGCTGAAACCAAAGTAGCTTGATGCTATGGCCCAGAGAATGCCGGCAAACAAGCCAATAATGATCTTCCAATGCAAGGCCAGTTTTTTCATCTATGCAAGTTTTGTAGTAAGGTCCATTAAATAAAAATCAGCCATTACCAAGGCAGCCATCGCCTCGACGATCGGGACCGCTCTAGGTACGACACAAGGATCATGCCTTCCCTTTCCTTTGACCACTGTAGCTTTACCGGCTTCATCCACACTCTCCTGGTCCTTCATAATAGTGGCCACCGGCTTAAAGGCCACATTAAAATAAATGTCTTGCCCATTGGATATACCTCCTTGTATCCCGCCAGAATAGTTGGTTTTCGTCACCACACGACCTCCTTGCTTTTCAAACAGATCATTGTGCTCGGAACCCTTCATAGCAACCCCGGCAAACCCACTGCCGTATTCGAAGCCCTTAACGGCATTGATGCCCAACATTGCTCCGCCCAAGGCGGCATGCAACTTATCGAAAACGGGTTCACC
>JBPCUG010000377.1:0-5560 GCA_051011275.1 Cyclobacteriaceae bacterium
AGATAATAGTAACCAGATCCTCTGGTAACACTTTCTTTTTAAAAGATTGAAGTTGACCGGGATCCTCTCCCCGAGCCAGATCTTGTAACTTTGACCAGTGTTCGACTCCCTCCAGCCGATCAAAGCTGTATATACTCTTTACTTCGTCCAGGTCCTTTGTAGCTTCCCTTACCTTCCCAAACAAATCTTCATTTCCGACAAAGACCATTGATACTCCGGCATCCTTGAAAATGTATTCATAATCTGCTACAGTAATATTGGGATACATGGGCACAGATACTGCACCTAATTGTTGGATGGCCAAATCAATCCATACCCATTCAGGTCTATTAAATGAAATGATGGCTATCTTATCATCCTTTTTGATGCCAGATTTCAATAAGCCTAGACTGAATTGGTTTACGATATCCATCGTATCTTGAGTAGAGTAGGTGACCCACCGGCCATCTACTTTTGCAGCTAAACAATCCGGTTGGGGTAAATGCGTTGCTTGATATTCGAGGATATCAAATAATCGGGTAGGCTCCACTTCTTCGCTTAAAATTTTACCGGATAAGGTAAGCAAATTTAAAGACTATGTAAAACCAAAACAGGGAGGTTCCTTAGTTCGTAGTTTTTATTCCAGCAATTTTTCTTCTGCTTCGGAAAAATCCCCTCTTAAAGTCCTGAATCTTTTACGGGCTTCGGAGCTATAGATACTACCTGGAAATTGAATAAGAAAATCCTGGAAGATCTCCATAGCCTTGTCATTCTGCTTCAGCTGGTCTTGATATATGGTGCCCATTTGGAAATATGCATCATCACTAAGGATATCATAACGATATTGGTTGACGATTTTGCTTAACAGCTCCAAAGCCTTCGAAAAATCACCTCGTTCTAAATATATCTTCGACTGCAACCATAATATTTCGTCGGTTAGGCTGTGGTTCTGGTAAGTTACCAACATTGCATCAAGGGCATCAAGTGATTGTTGATCTTGATTTTGAAATAACATGAGTTCAACTGAAGCATAAGCTTTCATTGCCACATCAGTGCTATCGAAAACAGTGTTGTCTTGAATCAATAAACTAAGTGCCAATGCATTGTTTGCAATTTCCCGTGACGTCGCAAGTTTCAAAATATCGAGATGGCCTTGAGCAAGCTCAAAATTTCCGGTGTAATAAGACAGCTTTGCATTGCGCAATTTTGCTTCATATCCAAGAGCTTGCTCCTTTTGAGTTTTCTCCACCTGAGAATATAGTAAAGTTGATTCCCATGGTTGGTCATCTAAAAGTAAAATGTCACCAAGGTCCAGTTTTGCTTGTGATTGCAAGCCTGGACCGACCCCAGGTGTAGTGATAATGATCTCTAGTTTATTGATGGCTGAATCGAGTTGATCAAGAAAGAATGCATGCAACAATGCTTGGCTACGCATAGCCTCCAGCGCTTGCTCATTGATTCCTATCTCATCAATCATATTTTGATAGTCCTCGATTAGAGTAGCTATTTCGTCAGGATTAACAGGGTAAGTATTCTTTACCATTTCCTCCCTCGACTTTATCAAGTATCTTTTGCTCAGTTCGTAGTTAGGGCCAACAGGATACTCCTTCACCAGATAGCTGAATATCTTTACAGCGTTATCATAGTCATCATTTTCAAGAGCTATTTCACCAATCTCAAGAACCCTATTGCCCTGGGTTTTCCTTCGCTTGTCAATGGCTCTGGCTTGAATAAAAGCTCCATAAAAATTGTGCTGCTGTAAATTCACCCAAATCAATAAGTTTGTATACATAGATTCATTGGGAAATTCCTGTACTTTCTGATAAAGGACTTGCTCCAGGTTTATCAGATCCTCTTCCTGAGTCAGAACATGTTGTAAATTGTTTTTAACATAATTCAAATTATTTGGATGTATCCTCGCGAAATTCAGATACTCCTGGATCATAAGGTCTTTCTCGTTAAGTCGGCGATAAATGCTTGCCATTTCCATTGCGAAGGCCAGCTCGTCATCTCCTGCCAATCGTCCCTGTTGGTAGGTTAACAAGGCATAGTTTATTTGTTGCTTATTAATAAGGTACTGTGCAGCATATATAACTTTGTAGTTGTCACCAGCGATTGATTTGATTACTGTATTAAACTGCTTATCTGCTAGTTCCTTTTTCTCTTGCTTACCATAAAGTATACCTAAGTCCAATTGGTACTGAAGATTATCTTCGAATTGCTTGATCTGGTGGATCAAATACTTTTCAGCTTCGGCAAAATGCTCTAAGTTGATCAAAGTAGAAAGATAGAAATTATGGATTTGCGGAATATTTCTAGGCTTCTTAGATAGATCTGAATAAAGTGCTTTGGCCTTTTCATAATCCCCTTGATTATAATACTCATTGGCTAGCTGAAGATCAGGATTGACCTGGGCAAAAAGAGGAATGCTAAACAGCGAGGCTAGTAGAACTTGGATAAACTTACTTTTCCACATAATCCCTATGCTATTAGTATTAAATAAATATATATAAATAAACTACTATTCATTATTAGGTCTGTGGATAAGTGGAAAACAAATTGAAATTCTATTTGATTCCTTGAAATGTTTACTATCTGTCATTTGTTCAACTTTAATTAACAAGTTACTTACATGTAACCACCTGACATATACGTCTATGTGGATAAACATAGAAAAATGATAATAACTTCTAGTCTCATAATGCCCCTAGATCTTAGTAGATAACCTGGTTAGTAAATCACCCTTAGATGGAAATTACAAACAGTAAAACCAAAGGATTCAACTCAAATCCGGTAATTTTATTTTTTTCAACCAAATATTACGAGTTATCAACAAGCTAATCCACGGCTAAAAGCTCAAATCTATCTGCGTAAGCTCCCAATTTTTTATAAGATTAACGGTGGGACCATCGTTATCGGGGTTAACATAGAAAACGATTTTTTCTGGTTCAAGTTGTTTTAAATAGTTTCCATAGTCCCATTTTCCATTTTGATTTTCATCTATTAATATTCTAAAACCATAGTCTCCTGGTTTAAGGCCATCAAATCTATAATTCTTTATGGGGTTGTCAGGTTTTGAAACTAAAGTTTCCAGTACTTTCAGATTCTTATCTACTAGCTGAATCACAAAGCTTGTATACTCAGTCAGAACATTGCCGGCGATTACTCCGTATTCGCCAGCCTTCTTAAAGGAATAACTTCGTTCAATCTTAGGAAATGTATCGCCTTCAACACTGATAAACGAGCCAGTACCAAAATAGAATTCTAGGTTGGTCGCCGCTTTCTTAGCTTGTTTAGTGCCTATTTGTTTCAGCTTTGGCCCAGTAGCTTTGGAAGTGGAGGTATCCGATGCAAGAAGTGTAGGGTCTAAGGTTGTCGTTAAAGTGGCTTCGGTCCTATTAGCATTCCATACTAGCGATAGGTTAGGATCAATTGCGATTACATTAATGCTATCATATTGAATGAACATACTATCTCCGAGAAAGTGCTCAACGGGCTTATTAAACACTAATTTGCCCTTATATTCAGGGTCTATGGCCTCATTGTTTTCTGGCGTTATATTGATGGTAGGTTTTTCCAAGGCTCTCTTGGAATCAGTAAATTTCACGTACAGCGTATCAGTTAGGCGGGATTCAGCACTATCCACAACTTCAATAAAGGCTTGCACGCTATCAACAGTGGTGGCCGTCGCCGTTTTATAAATCCTAATGGTACGGCTATTATCCACTAATTGAGATACCAGGGCAATGTTGGGATCATTGGTAGACAAAGAGTAGTCGTTAATAAACTTATTTACCTTTATTTCATAACTGTGATTTACAGGTCTTGCACTTAATATTTTTGGGGATCTAATGTCAAGAGACTGAAGGGCGATTTCCACTGAAGGAATAGAGTCCTGAAGATTTATTGGGGCAGCCTTGAAGCCATAGGCCTCAGATTGCGATTCGGTTTTTAAATTTTGATTTTCATCTTTACTAGCAAATATCCTGTAAGATCCGTTTTTGATGTTATCTATTGCGTATACTCCAGCTTCACTAGTTTTCGCTAGGTAGGTGGGTTGACTATTAAAGACATCCAGTGTGTCATCGGCATGATACAGCGAAACAGTTGCATCTTTTACCGGTTTGCCAGTCAGGAGATTTTTCACCGTGCCGTGAATAGATAGTGAATCTAGATAGGGCCCCGTACTAAAGACGAATTTCAAATTTTCCGCTGGATTGCTCTCGGTAATATCCTTGATTCCTTCTCTAAAATTTAATGTATAGGTTGTACCTGAATCAAATGGTTGTTCAAACAACAATCTTAGTTGCCGCTTAACAAGCCGCGACTTATACTCGTGGTTGAGTCTCGGAGTAATGATTAGTTGCTTAAGAAGATTGTCCTCTTTTACGTACTCATCAAACTCAAGCGTGATCTCTTGACCAGAAAAATTAAGCGATTTATTGTCCGGTTCGGTAAGGATTACCTTTGGCGCAATTTCGTCTCTATCTCCTCCGGTGGGAGGGATTTGTCGAGCACAAGCGGCTACAAGAACCAGCAACGTTAGTTCAATTACTAGCGTCCGGATCATTTTCTAATTAGATAAATCAAGCTGGAGTAATTTTGATGATTTTGCTTGGCATATTGATTTGACCGACGGCCTGATTTAATGGCTGTAAAAAACGCATTGCTTTGACCTTTGTATTTTTCGCTAATCAAGCTTATATAGTAAGCATCTAGTTTAAGAGGCAGCGTATTTACTATTTTCAGCTGATGATTCTGGAGCAACTTTGCTATGGTCGCCTTAGTAAAATGATAAAGATGCCGAGGCAAATCATATGCTGCCCAATATTCTCCATAGGCCTGAGCATCAAATGAGGCGCAATTAGGTACAGCAATTATCATACAACCTTTGGGGCTTAATACATTTTTTAATTTTTCCAGTACCTGGTTGAGATCCGAAACATGTTCCAAAACATGCCATAAGGTAATAATATTAAAATTTTGACCCGATTCTAGACTCCTAATCTGTGGCAATATTTGAATGGTTTCTGTTGCAGCTTGCTTGGCTGCAACATCGTTGGGCTCGATGCCAGTGGCCAGCCAACCCCTTGTTTCAGCCGCATGTAAAAAGGTTCCTGTTCCACAACCATAGTCTAGCATCGTCTTGCCATCTACATCAAGTCTGGAAATCCAACGTAGCTTTTGATAGATTGCATATCGACGGGCCAATTTGTATATCCAATCTAGCGGGTTAGTGGCGTTACTTTGATGTGAAATGTATTCATCACTTTGATAGTACTTATGCAGCTCTTCAGGTGATGGTCTTGGGTTGGTAAATTTAAAACCACATTGCCCACACGTCACAATGGCAAAGCTTTCATTAGTCACCAGATGATCCTTTCCGATCAGAAAGTTTTTAAATTCATTATGTTCGCAAATCGGGCAAGACCTAAGGGTTTGATACATTATAAAACTACTTTCCCAAGTAAACCATAATTATGGAGATGTCGGCAGGAGATACGCCACTTATTCTGGATGCCTGACCAATCGTCTGTGGTCTAATTGTTTCGAGCTTTTCACGTGCTTCTGAGGAAAGCGC
>JBPCUG010000378.1:0-2522 GCA_051011275.1 Cyclobacteriaceae bacterium
GGGTGCAGTTGGTAAGAGTGTGGAAGAGAATAACACCGTTGAAAACCTGGAAACCTTATTCCAGCTTGCAGAACAAAACGGGGTCCCGGTTTTCATTTCTCCTCATTATTACTACAAGCATGATCACCAATGGAAATTTGAGGGTGCTTTGGAAAAATTGATGCACAACATCGATATGTTCGATCGAGGAGATCAATTAAATGTTGAAGGATTTGAAGGTTCAGGAGCGGACTGGTTACCGGTGTATAAGCAATACATCGACAAAGATAATGTTACCGTTGCCAGTCCCCACAAAGTATTTGGACCAGAACAAAATGATCTGTCATTACAGCTGCGCAAGCAAAAGATCGACAAAGTTATTCTTGCCGGCATGTCTGGTAATCTGTGTGTGGAAGCACATATGAGGGAGCTCATTGAAGACGGATTTGAAGTGGCGGTAGTGGGAGATGCTACAGGAAGTGCCATACTACCCGGGCTTGACGGCAACCAGGCTGCGCAAACCAATTACCGAATGATATCCAGTCATGTGTATCAGACCGCCGATCTGGCAAAAGCCTTTGGTGAAGCCAGGAAATAGCTGAGAGACCATGAAAAACTTAGCGCCTCCGTTCAACCAAGAATCAGCCAAAACCAAAGTGCAGATGGCAGAAAATGCCTGGAACAGTTGTGATCCCGAAAAGGTTTCACTGGCTTATACCGAAGATTCTCAATGGAGAAACCGGGATGAATTTTTCAGTGGAAGAGAAGCCATTGTAGCGTTCTTGAAAAGAAAGTGGGCCAAGGAACTCCATTACAGACTTATGAAGGAACTGTGGGCCTATACAGAAAATCGAATATCAGTACGCTTTGAGTATGAATGGCAGGATGCCGATACCGGTCTGTGGTTTCGCACCCATGGAAACGAACACTGGGAGTTTGACCATGCTGGACTCATGCGACGAAGGGACATGAGTGCCAACGACGTGCATATCCTGGAAAGTCAACGCAGATATCGTACTTAAAGCATCAATTAATTGTTAACCAGTAACTAAATTATAGTATCATGGCAAAGAATTTTAGAACTCTGACCTTTACTGAAAGCGTAAAAAAGGCACAACAAAAATACGGATCACCGAATGGGTATCAACAAGCTGGACCAGATCAATTCAGGCTTACTCAGCGAGAAGTATCGATGATTGAGGAACGGGATAGTTTTTATATGGCCACTGTTGGAGAAAATGGCTGGCCTTATGTACAATACAGGGGTGGACCAAAAGGTTTTCTGAAAGTTATTAACGAGGAAACCATAGGATACGCCGACTTCAGAGGCAATATGCAATACATAAGCACCGGGAATATTAATTCCACCAAAAAGGTTTCTTTGATCCTGCTGGACTATCCTTCCCGAAAAAGGTTGAAAATATGGGCAGAAGCCCAGATATTAGACCCTGCTGACCGTCCTGATTTAGAAAAGCTACTGGTTCCTAAAGATTATCAGGCGGTGGTTGAAAGATTCGTGGTTTTCCATATTAAAGCATTTGACTGGAACTGTCCACAGCATATTAGTCAGCGGTTTACAGTCGAGGAGTTTAGAGATCTAATCTCAACGCAGCCGGAAATACTCAACGGTGTTCCGATGGATACGGAAGAAAGTAACTGTCCCAATTAGTAAACTAAAATGAACATTATAATGACGCCTTTAAAATTTGATGCAATTGTAATTGGCACAGGCCAGGCCGGGCCTTCCCTGGCAGCCAAACTAGCAGGCTCAGGAATGAAAACCGCCATCATTGAAAAAGGGAAGTTTGGCGGTACCTGCGTCAATTCCGGCTGTACACCAACCAAAACTTTAGTGGCGAGTGCCAGAGTGGCGCACCTCATCAAGAGGTCAGATGATTTTGGTATCCATGTCAATGGGTCCGTCTCTGTCGACATGAAAAAGGTAAAAGCCCGAAAGGACCAGTTAGTAATTAATTCTAACAAGGGACTGGAATCCTGGCTGCAGAACACAGAGAATTTAACTGTATTCAAAGGCCATGGGAAATTTACCGGCCCTGATACCGTAGCAGTTAACGATCAGGAATTAACCGCGAAAAAGATCTTTATCAACGTTGGGGGTCGCGCCTTCATTCCACCGGGCTTCGAAAATGTAAGCTATCTGACCAACGAAAGTATAATGGATGTCGATTTTGTTCCGGAACATCTGATTGTGGTGGGCGGCAGCTATATTGGGCTTGAATTCGGGCAAATGTACCGAAGGTTTGGCAGCAGGGTAACCATTATCGAGATGGGTGATCGCCTGGTCACCAGAGAAGATCCGGAGGTTTCCGAGGAAATTCAGAGGATTTTGGAGTTGGAAGGTATTGACATCAGGTTGAATGCTACCTGTCTTAAGGGTCAGCAGTCAGGAGATGATATTGTAGTAGATGTTGATTGTGAAGTTGGTGACAAACAGGTCAGTGGATCTCATTTGCTACTTGCTACCGGTCGGACTCCTAATACCGGGGACCTTGGGCTTGATTTGGCAGGGATCAGCACCAACC
>JBPCUG010000379.1:0-10831 GCA_051011275.1 Cyclobacteriaceae bacterium
ATTTCTTTTTTTATCGGCTTTGATTCCCCGGTGAGCATAGACTCATTGAGGTAACTGGATCCTTTGATGATCGAGCCATCGGCAGGTACTTTTTCTCCCGGTTTGATCAAAACCAAATCACCTTTTAATAAGTCTTCCAGCTTTATCTCCTCTACTGCTTCCCCATTAATTCGGTGGGCTAATGCCGGCATCATGCCGACCAGCAGTTCCAACGCCTTGGATGCCCCTAGAACTGACTTCATCTCAATCCAATGTCCCAAAATCATAATATCAATGAGAGTGACCAGTTCCCAAAAAAACATTTTACCCACTAGTCCGAAAACCACAGCACTACTATAGACATAGGCAAGGGTGATGGCCACAGCTATTAAAGTCATCATGCCGGGATTGCCTTGTATGACCTCTGATTTTAATCCCTTCAAAAATGGCCACCCTCCGTAAAAATATATTGCCGAAGCCAACCCAAAAAGCAGATAAAGACTTCCATCGAACTTAAATTCAAATCCGAAAAATTGCTGGATCATCGGCGAAAGGGCCAATACCGGAATTGACAGAACTACTGATAACCAAAAACGTTTTTTAAAGTCTTCGATCATCATTCGATGATGGTCGTGCCCATGTTCCTTATGATGATGATGCTCATGTTCGTTAGAGGGAACTATTCCTGATTTTCCTGAATCCGATGAGTGGATGCGCTTAGGAATAGCCTGGGGTTGATGATCCATAACTTGAAGTTATATGAGTTCCTATCCTGATCTCATGAGCATAATCAGTAGCAACAATGATTTTGATCAAATAAGCAACATCACAGCGGCCATGGCTACCATAGCCAGATCTTCGATAATTGTTACCGTGCTCATTGGTAGTGCAAATACATCACCTAAGCAGGCACATTTGATCTTTTGCTTCTTCAAGTTGCTTTTGATCACACCAATACTGCTGATCCCTAAGATCACTACTGTTGCTACGTTGGTCCAAAAAGGAGTGGTATTTGTTAGGTATAACAGACCTAAAGTCAATTCAACAAATGGGTAGGCAAATCCCCAACCATTCCATGCTGCAGCAACAAGGTCATATCCGCGGTAAGCATCGGCGAATCCTTTTAGGTTTAAGAGTTTAAAGAATGCAAATACAATAAAGAATCCTGCCATAAAGTGTCGCATCCATAACATGAAAGAAAAGTTCACAAATGGATATTGAGCCAGAAGGCTTACTCCAGTTATAAAGGCTATAACTAAGATCAATGGCTTATAGGTAGTAACCGACTTTTCCGGGATTGGTTGATCAATCTGATTTAGTTCACCATTCAAAGGTCCTATCTTGTAGTCGCCTATAGTATCCAGGCTGCTTTGCAGTAGATCTACGTCCACTTCTTGATGCAAAACCAATATACCATTGGGTGACTCTAGACTGATGTTAGCTTCCTGTACCACATCAAGCGCTTCCAAGGAATTCTTTACTTTGACCACACAGTTGCCGCAGGTCATACCGGAAATCGTGTATTGCTTTTCCACACTACAAAGATCACCAGGAAATATTAGACTTCGATTACGAAATTCAGAGGATTTCTTATAATATTTTGCTAAATCAAATCCAGCTTTTGGCGGCTGGATTCCCGCTGTTTTTTAAACCCTGAGGGCGTCATGCCGGTTTCCTTCTTGAACTGAGAGGAGAGATAGGCAACACTACTGTAGTTCATTTGATTGGCTATTTCCGAAAGAGTTAGCTGGTCATAAAAAAGCAATTCTTTCACTTTCTCCATTTTTTGTGCCACTATATACCGCTCTATGGTGATGCCTTCAACTGACGAAAAAAGACGGCTCAAATAGCTATAGTCATGATTCAACTTATCTGCCAAAAAGTTAGAAAAGTTCAATGTGAGAGGTTTAAGACTATAATGTACTTGTTCAACGATCAAGGCTTTTATTTTGCTTATCAAGGCAGATTTGGGATCCTGTAATAATTCGAACCCGCGTTCGGATAATTGTTGCTTTAATTGTTCTCTTATCTTAGAAGTTGTTTTCTTATTTGTAACCACTTCACCAAGCCTAATGCTGAAGGTTGGAATGTCTAGTTGAGCAAATATATCTGCAACCGTGTCAATACAGCGCTGACAAACCATATTTTTAATGTGTATTGTATGATTGTCCGTATGACTAGTCTCTTTCATAAACTTGTATCAACCAATGGAACTGAGTGGTCTCATAGGCCTTGCTGAACTTTGAGTTGCTGATCAGCTTTTCAATTTCGGCAACAGGATGTATATAGGAGCGAAAAGGATCTCCCTTCAGTTTTCTGAATGACTCACCAATAGAATGTCCCCATTTAACCCACCATTTGTCCTGTGGTATGACGATGGCATAATACTTTCTGGCTTTGTTGATTGACTCTTCAACAAGATTTGCCATATGTTCATAACAACAGATCACTTTGTCAAGTGTAACAATATCGGCATTATCCACCTCGGCGCTTAAGGCAACAAAATCACCCTTGAAAAATGATATCTCACTGGCGACGTTTCGTTTCTCAGCTTCCTGAAGTGCGACTTTTAGATAAGCGCCGGCTGCATCTACATTGCACACTTGAGCAATGCCAAGCTTCATCAATTCGAATTGAATGGCGCCCACACCACCACCAATATCTAGTAAGGAATAATCGGTAATATCGTGCTGCTTGAAAAAATCAATCAACAATTTGGTGCTTGCTTTAGGCCCATTTTTTCTGTAAGAAGCCAACTCTTTTTGCGCAGACTTACTATTGAACTCATCATCAAATCCACAACAATTGCATTCCATAGAGAATAGAGTTTATATCATATCCAAATAGGCTGTCTGTACTAGACTGGTACTGTCCACCTGAGTCCATGCCCAATAGATACGGTCTTGGTCCCGAGACATACGCGGGAAACCGCTGGCACGACTTTCACTGTTTTGTGCAATAGTAAAAGAAGCCTTCTTATTTCCGCCTGGGGTAATCTGAGAGGCGCGAATCTCGGCCCCTTGATCTTTGCCCTCCATCCAGGTAACCATTACTGAATGATCCTCCAGCATAAGCAGATCCATTCTTCCTAGCGGTTTACCTTCATCAATTTGAATAGGTGGACCAAAACTAGCTCCTCCGTCAGATGAGAAGGCCAACTTAGCTTGGTTTTTGTTGTTTGCACCTGTAAACCATGCTACTGCAACATGATCTCCCATAGCTTCTACCCGGGGGCCATTTACCGGACAACCGGCGATTTCCCAGTCATCTCTATGCACAACTTGCGGTTCAGTCCATTTACCCTCTATTGATCTGACAATTGCAATATCCCTGATTTCCTTTTCCGACCGATCGCGATAAACCACTACTGGTCCATTGCTGGTTAAGGCCGCATCAGTTTGGCAACAGTCACATACTCTGCTATCCAACAGTATTTCATTAGACAGCAATCCTTCTGCGTCAAATTGGGCTGCCCTAATACTCATAGAGCCTCCAGCATGACTATCGTTAGTGGTGTGGTCATTGTGCTCCGGCGCTTTGGTATTTCGACCGTCCAGCCAAGCTGCGAAAATTGTTTGATCCGCTAAAGGTATCATACACACAAAGCCATGCTCGGCCGCTATTCCGTCGTTATGTAAAATGAAAGGTTTGCTCCAGTTTGTTCCCTGATCTTTTGATTGTGAAACATATATATCATAATCATACATGCCCTCCGAGCGTTTTAGTAACCAGTGTGCAGCCATTATACCATCCTTGTTTACTGCCAAGGCGGGAAAATCAGCCCAGTTTACAAACCAGTCGCTCCCGCTGGCAATAGTCTTGGAGGCTGCCCAATCATCATTCTCTAAAGTGGAGAACTTCAAAGCAACTTGAATGGAATCTATCGGTTCTATCCAAGATAAATATACTTTACCATCGTGTCCTGTAAAGAGATTTGGTTCGCCACTACCGGTTTTGGCTGGAGTAGGAATTGACTTAATTTCGGGTATGTTTACTATAGTGGAAATTTCGCTTTTAGGTTGACAGCCCCAATACATAAGGGCCGTTACTAAAAGTAATATTTGATAAAGCTTATCCACCTGTTTGAGCAAAGCCTCTTAGCTTTTCAATCATATCGGGGCTATCCCAGTTCAAGGCGCCGACATGATCCATAACAATTTCACCTTTTCTGTCAATGATCAGGGTAGTGGGAATAGAAGTTATGCCAAGATTCATAAAGCCTGATTCTAGCTTTACGAATTTTAGAGGGAAGTCTTGCAAGTCCTTAAAACGAGTGATCTTTTTAACGCTTTCATCAGAGGCTAGCAGGAACACATAATCGCTTTGATCGAGTTGCTCTTGGGCTCGAACGATAGAAGGCATTTCTGCAACGCATGGCCGGCACCAAGTAGCCCAGAAATTAAGAAATATCGGTTTGCCCTGGTGGTCCTGCAGGTCAATGGCCTTCCCATCCAAATCCATTAGCACAATTTGAGAAAGTGGGCTGTTTTCCTCATTGGACTCAGCTATCGGTGGCTCACCGGAGGAGTTAATAGTTTCATGCTCCTGTTTGGGTTGGCAAGCGATCACAGTTGTCAGAAGTATGCTTACAAATAAAATATTTCTCATTTTCCTAAATATTAGATGGAATACTAAAGTTACTCAAGATTAATGTTCATCAGAAAAATGCCTTTAATTGTTCACCGCTAAAGTTTCCTTTACAGTTCCGCAATTTAGCATTTGTGCTCCATAATAAGGATTTTCTATTTCCTTACTATCACTTATCCAGAAAGCACCCTTACCGTCCAAAGCCATTGGGCAATGTTGCTTATACAATGTTATTTGCTGGCCCTGATTGGTCTTTACTAATTGATAAAACTGCTGAGATAAAGGGGCAAAATGAACCCGTTGCTGTTTGATGTCCTCCGAATCAAGGATATTTTTCACCTCATCTTTGACCGCCTCTAGGCTGTCTTCAGGATCAAGATTGGCCAGAGTTGTCAAAAGCCTACTGGCAATGGACTTAGCTGCTTCAGCATCGGAGGCTACTAAAGCTTCTCTAAGATCAAGATAAACTGTGACCAAGGTTTGGAAAGTCCGATCCTGAATATCGGGCACACTTTGATCTCTGAGACCTTCCGTATAGTCACTGCTCATTTCCTGACTTGCGTCTTCATGGTTCCCCTCGACCATAGATTCCCTGGCACTACACTGAGCAAAAAGTAAAATGCATCCCAATAGCATGGTAAAAGTAAAGGCTTGATACGGTTTCATCTTAATGTTGTTTTTACAATTGTAAATATACTTAGTTTATTATTTCTTTAGTTTCCCCGCAATCCAACATCTCATTTCCAAAATACGGGTTGGCGATTTCTTCCTTACTGCTCAGCCAAAAAGCGCCTTTATTGTTTAAAGCCATGGGGCAGTACTGATAGTATATGGCACCTTTTGAGATTCCAAAAAACTTTATGCTTTGATAAAGCCCTTCAGACAAATGGGCGAAATGATCCCGTTGCTCTTGAATTTTCTCTGAATTTAAAATAGCTTTTAAATTCAGGTTTATTTTTTCCAATTGATTCATCCATGTTTGATGGTCTGTACCTTTGACCAGACCCATATCAACTTTTTTGAGAGCCGTATTTAGTTTCTGACCACTCTTTTTAACGCCCTTTGGGTCTGAACTTACCAGAGTAAGGCTTAGATCTTGATATTTTTGATAGACCGATTGCAGTTGTTTTTGAAAACTTGGATCTATATAGTTAGGAGAATTTTGAGCCGGTTTATGCGATTGCTCTTGTTTGGATCCATCTAACTGACCATGATCATGACCAGTACTTACCTTTCCACCTTCGGGATTCATCATACTTGGTTTACCCTCAAGTTGTGCTGCCGCATCAATTTTGAATACGCCGTTAGTGGCAATTTCATCTCCCTGCTTAAGGCCTTCAAGCACTATATAGTTCTCACCCATTTGATCCCCTAAAACTACTTCGCGATAGCTGAATACCGGCTGCTCTTGATTTGGATCTTTTACATACACAACTGAACGCTTTCCAGTCCATAATACGGCGGTCTTAGGAATTGATAGCATTTCACTATTATCGGAGGATTTAGCCGCGCCTTTACCGCTAACAAACATTTCAGGTTTTAGCTCCATCTGTTGGTTATCCACTTCTATCCTGACACCGGCAGTTCGAGTCTGCTGATTGATCACAGGATCTATAAAACTCACCTTACCAGTAAATTTTTTGCCAGGCAGTGAAGCGACATTAAAATCAATAACATCACCCAAATGGATCCAGGCTAGATCATCTTCGTAAGCGTCAAAAATCACCCATACTTTGGTAAGGTCAGCAATTTGGTAAAGTGTACCTCCTTGCATTAGGTGGTCACCTTGGTTGACTAGCTTTTGCATTACAATACCAGAAATGTCGGCCCGTATTGGCAGCGTGGTCTGTGCACTTCCACGCTCTTCAATCTGCTTTATCTGACCTTCACTAAGTTTCCAATATTTTAACTTATTCCTAGCAGCCTGTACCAAAACAGGATTGGAGTCCTTATATCTAAGCGCCACGATAAGTTCCTCTTGAGCAGTGATTATTTCAGGAGAATACACAGATGCGATCTTTTCTCCACGCTGCACAAATTGCCCGGTAGTTCTAACGAATATCTGCTCAATTCTGCCTGGGAAGTGGGCGGTTTGGCTGAAGACGCGGCTTTCATCTACGGCAACTTTTCCACTTAAGATTAATGTTCTTTCAGCAGCATTAACACCAACTATTGTGGTCTGCACTGACGCTAATTTCATTGCTGCCTCAGTCATAACCAAAACACCCATATCCTCATTGCCAGTTTGTGTTATTGGAACTAGATCCATTCCACAAATAGGGCATTGACCAGGCTCAGATTCACGGATTTGGGGATGCATCGAGCAGGTCCAGGTAGTAGATACGTCGTGCTGATGCGCTTCTGTTTCATTTGATACGGGCTTACTTTGGTGAAAGAGTAGCCAACCAAAGAACAGTCCGAAAGCCACCAACAAAACGCTTTTCCAAATTCCTGAATTTATTTTCATTTTAGTTTTCATCTTGTTCCTGGTTCAAATTGTATTCACTGCTCAAATATTCCAGCCATGCCATGGCAGTATGTTGGGCTACTTGTGCTTTTATCCATAAAGTCTGGTATTTCAATATCAGCTGCTGCATGCGCAGCACTTCTTCAAAGTCCTGGCCTGCAGCACTAAAACTGCTTATCAGGATATTTAGTGCTTGATTAGATTGATTGATTTGCTCCTTATACAGCACTGTTTTTCTCTCCGCATCCTTATAATCTCTCTGGGCATACTCATAATCAGTACTTAACTGGTTAAGCAAAGCCTGAGTTTGTTCCTGAACGGAGGCCTTCTTGTGATCTACTTCTCGCTGTTGGGCCCGATACTTTTTTTGATTAAGTGGTAAGCTTATGCTGACCATCGGCATTAAGATGTTTTTACCATTATCAGGCAGATCGGAAATATTACGTTCACTGATCAGGCCATAGTCTAGCCCAACCCCAAAGCGTGGCTTACCACCTAAGACGGCAATTTTATTTTGGAGATTTAGTTCCTCCTGTAACGAGTTATAATATTGAACTTGGGGATGAGTTGACACTAATTGGTCAAAGCTAATCGGTTGCCGGATAACTTGTGCCAAAGTATCGGCTGTTACAATGTTTGATGCTAAGTCCTGATTGAGCAATTGGTTAAATCTTGCTTTTAAGGGCTTATTATTATCTTCTAATAACTGTAGCTCATTTTCCATTTCGGAAATGAGTAGTTGTGCCCGAATCACGTCCACTAAACCAGCTACTCCCGCTTCATATCTAGTTAGGGCCAAGCTCTCCAATGACCGTAGGATCTCGATATTCTCTTCAGTTAATTCAACGATCTTTTGATTTTCATACAAGATATACCACTGTTTTTTTACCTGAAAAAAGAGCTGCTGTTTTACTACCTCCACCTGTATTAGTTGTGCCACAGCTTTTTGGGCTGCAGCGTCCTCCTGGGCGGTAAGAGTACCGAACCATGGTAGTTGTTGCGCAAGGGAAAGCTTAACTTGCTGCGGACCAACTCGCGTTTCAACCGGACTAATAAAATAACCCAATGAAAAGGTGGGGTCCGGCAATGCTCCCACCTGTGTAACTTGTTCCAGAGCAGCCAGATATTGGTTGTATTGCGCCTTTAACTCCGGATTGTTGGTTGCAGCTATTTTTAGATAATCTGTAAGTGACTGGGCGTTGATACTCGCGGCAGTTCCTAGCATCAAAAGAATAGCGGCTAATCTTAACAGCGATGTGCGTAAGCCCGTGATTGTTGGAAAGCCTACAATTCGTTTTCTGTCCATTTTTGTTTCCCTTTTAATATTTCAATTTCTTCAGAAAATAAATGCCTTTCATGGATAGCTTGCTGGTTCTCCACATATCGTCTCATTTGCTTCAACTCCTTCTTGGATACGGAGAATGCTACATAACTATCCTGCCAAAAAAGTTTATGATCCTGATGCTTCATCTTTTCATTATTGAACCAGTGCGAAGTTTCACCCTTACACCATCCTATGGTTTCTGCAATTGACTTGGAGGAGGGTAGTTTTAGCAAGATATGAATATGTTCCTGCATGCCATTAATCGCTATAACCTCTGAGCCCATCTTATTTAGATCTACACAAAGCCTTTCGTAAATATCAGCCTCATATTCTGGCAGTATCATAGGTTCTCTACCCTTAGTAGCAAAGATCACGTGGACGTATATGTCAACCTGAGACTGCGACATTAGCTAAAGTTTGAATTTAACTTCTTCAGTTTCCTCTCTTGCCAGGCACAATACAAAACAGGCACAATGAACATAGTCATCATTTGGATCAACATACCTCCAACTGTGGGGATGGCCATCGGTACCATAATATCCGAGCCTTTTCCAGTAGAGGTCAACACCGGCAGCAGTGCAATAATGGTAGTTGCAGTGGTCATCATGGCGGGGCGTACCCTTTGCTGGCCGGCGATTAGCACCGATTTTTTAATGTCGCTTATTGTTTTAGGGCTTTCTCTTTGGAATACCTGCTTAAGGTAGGTTCCCATAATTACTCCATTGTCTGAGGCAATACCAAACAGAGCAATAAACCCAACCCACACCGCCACGCTTAGGTTAAGTGTGTGGACCTGGAATAAATTGCGAATACTTTCTCCAGCAATGGAAAAATTCAAAAACCAATCTTGCCCGTATAGCCAGATTAGAATGAATCCTCCGGCAAAAGCCACAAATACACCAGTAAATACCATGACAGCAGTTTGAACATTGCCAAACTGAAAATACAAGATCAATAAAATGGTTATTAAGCTTATGGGGATTACGATCATCAGTCGTTTGGTGGCCCTCACCTGATTCTCGTAATTGCCGGTGAATTTATAGCTGACTCCTGCAGGAATGACCAGGTCACCTGCACTAATTCTATCATTTAAAAGTTGTTGTGCCTGCTCAACTACATCCACCTCCGCGAAGCCTTTTTCCTTATCAAAGATCACATAGCTCACAAGGAATGTATCTTCACTTTTAATAGCCTGTGGTCCCCGGCTATAGTTGATCTGGGCCAGCTGGCCTAGGGGTATTTGAGCGCCAGAAGGTGTGGGTATCAAAATTTCCTTCATGTCCTCGGGATTGTCGCGGTACTCCCGCGCATAACGCACTCTCACCGGGTATCTTTCCCTGCCCTCAACCGTAGTGGTTTGGCGATTGCCTCCGATGGCCACACCGATAAACATTTGCAACTCCTCGATACTTAGCCCGTAACGAGCGATAGCGTCCCTGTTTAACTCGATTTCTAAATAAGGCTTACCTACCACTCGATCAGCAAAAACCGAAGATGTTTTGATGCTAGGTACTTGCTTTAGCCAGGACTCCAATTCGTATCCTACCTGTTCTATGGTTTCTAGATCCGGCCCAAAAACTTTGATCCCCATTGGAGCTCGCATCCCGGTAGATAGCATAACTAATCGGGTCTGTATTGGTTGCAGTTTGGGAGCGGAAGTTAGACCGGGGATATTAGTGGTTTTTACAATTTCGTCCCAGATGTCTTCTGGAGATTCGATGTGGTCCCGCCAATTACGGAAATATTCACCGTTTTTGTCGGGGACAAGAGACCGGTCAACTTCTCTGATCTCAATGGGCCTAGCGCCATTGGTATCGGCTCTATCGCCTGACACACTTTCAGGGGTAAATACCCCCTGTTTGTGATTATATTTCTGTCCATTTTTTAAAAAATAACTACCCTCTTTGTCAACTTTGAATCTCAACCGGTGGCCATTTTCATCTAATGCGTATTCCGGTTTGTAGTTAATAGTATTTTCGAACATTGAGATCGGAGCCGGATCCAAAGCGGAATTAACCCGACCCCATTTCCCCACTACGGAAGCTATTTCTGGAATACTGCTCACTCTCATATCCAGTAATCGGATCGTCTCGGTATTTTCAGAGATACCGGAATGTGGCATAGTGGTAGGCATCAACAGGTAGGAGCCTTCATCTAAGGGTGGCATAAATTCCTTGCCCGATCCGGGGAAGATGACTTTAAGTGATTCCCAGTAGCTGGTTTGTTTTAAATTCAGACCTATTAAGTTCCCAGTATGGGCGGCAAAACCAAATAGTTTATCAAATCCCTGCCAGCTTAGTAGGCCCCAGAGCAATACTATCAAAGGAATAGATAGAAAGGCCTTTTTGTTATTGAGGCACCAGGTTAGCATCTGGGAGTAGTATCGAACCACTAGGATCAAAAGCGCCAGAATTACAGCAACCATAACCACGACAAACATGAAGTTAACCAGGTAGCTGTGAGTTGCACCCAAT
>JBPCUG010000380.1:0-3958 GCA_051011275.1 Cyclobacteriaceae bacterium
ATCAGTCAAATCTCTTTTCATTAGAACATCTGTCTGCATATCTTTTCCCAACTCAAAATTATGAGATCCGAAGGTTTTGAAGTGCCACTTTTGATAAAAACCAGCTGCCTTAGGGTTCTTCTCCCACACCCCTAACCAGATCACTTTGTAGTGTCGGATTTTTGCAAAGTTCAGGCATTGTTGCATAAGATCACTGCCGATGTTTTGGCCTTGGTGCTCTTGCAGCACATAGATCCTTTCCAATTCCACTGCCTTAATTTTCTTGTCGTGAAAAGGTTTGTTGTTTTCTGTGAGCTTTGCATAGCCCACAGCTTTCCCATCAAGATCAGCCATCAGATAAAAATTGGTTACATCTGCCAATTCATCTTTTAAGATCTTTTTTGAAAAGGACCTCTTTACATAGAGATCCATGTTTTCTTTGGTGTTATGGGAACCGTAAGTTTGGAGAAAGGTTTTCTTGCCTAGCTGGGCCAAGATTGCAGCATCCTGGATGGTAGCAACCTTGATTTTTACCTGATCTATAACCATAGTAAAAGTTGTTCCTCGGCGATCAATTTAGAAATTAATCAATAATATTCCCATTTCTTTGATTAAATCCTTTAATTCCTTGTTTTCCTCCGGTATGAACGGCTAAAATTCGCGTACCGACAGGAAAGAATCCTTGGGTCGCTAATTTGAAAATTCCAAGCATCATCTTGCCTGTGTAAATAGGATCAAGCTGTATTTGGTGTTGCGCTTTAAATTGATTAACAAAATTGATCAATTCTGGAGTGAATTTCGCGTAACCTCCAAAATGGTTATCCACATTGATTTCCCAGTTTACTAAGGTTTCAGACCCATTTCCGGCCAATAAGTTATCCACATTTCTATTTATAGAACCTCCATCCTTTAAAGCGGAGAAGCCTATTACTTTTGACCTCCCGTTAAGGCCTTTTACGATTCCTGCCATAGTACCTCCAGTGCCACAAGGCACGCACCAGTAATCAAAGGTTGTTTCAACAACTTTCACCATTTCAGCACAACCTTCAAGGGCAAGATTATTGGTGCCTCCCTCAGGTAAAAGATAAAACTGCCCAAACTTAGATTTAAGAGCCTTGATAAATTGCGGTTGGTCCTTATTCTTGTAGTCATTACGTGAAACATAGTGCAATTGCATGCCCCAGCTCTGGGCCTGCTGTAGTGTTGGATTCAATGGCAGATGTTTTTCACCTCTAATCAGGCCGATGGTTTTGAATTCAAATTCTTTGCCGGCTGCCGCAGTGGCATGGATGTGATTAGAATATGCGCCGCCAAAAGTAAGGAGTGTGTGGTGGCCTTGTTTTTTAGCTTGGATCAAATTGTATTTGAGTTTTCGCCATTTGTTGCCGGAGATGGTTGGGTGTAGAAGATCTTCGCGTAAGAGGGAAAGCTGGATCCGGGAGTAGTCAGTCTTTAGTAAACTTACCTTGTGCAATAGTATTTGTGTATTGATCTATACTAACCTTGTGAATATCATAAGCACATTTCAGGAGGTCATTATCTAATTTGCCGGCCAAAAAATTAAAAGGTGCTAGTGCTACTGTAAACTGTATATCATCATCAATTTCTATATCACTTGGGATATAGAGAAATGGCAACCTGTCACCCACCTCAAGATGGTCATCTGCTTGAGCTTCGGTTACCTCAATAGACCCCTGTATTGGTATATCTCCATGAACTTGACTTTTTGAAACAAGTTTTCCTCTTGGCATCCGGCTGGAAATTATAACTGCTTGTACAGTAAGGTAGTAATAAATTTCAAGCCACGAAAATTTCTTTATTTTTTTCTAACTTAGATATGACCCAGCAACCGGACATTGAAAGTTTCACTCCTTCTTGTGCTCTTTAGTATTTTGCCTACCTTCTGCACTTTAGCGCAAATAGGAGACCCCCATATTCAAAACTTTCCTCCGGCCAGTTATCAATCAAAAGCGTATATTTCCAGCCCTCAAAATTGGGACATCATTCAGGACGCACGCGGAGTAATGTTCTTTGCAAACACCTCGGGGGTCTTAGAATTCGACGGAACTAATTGGAGGATGGTTCAAGGTAGCGATAACAAACACTTCATTAGGTTGGCAATGGATGAGCAGGGAAAGATCTACGCAAGCGCTGCTGGCGACATAGGATACTTGTCGGTAGATTCGTTAGGAAAGACACTCTTTATTTCTTTATTGCCTGAACTAGATGAAAAATATAGGGATTTTTCTGTTGCATATGTAATAGTAATAGGAGGGGACATTTTTTTCCATACTAGAGAATATTTATTACGCTGGTCAAACGAAAGCTTTAGCATTTGGCCTTCCGCCGGTGACTTTTGGCGCTCCTTTTCTGTAAAGAATAACTTATACATACAAGATAGCGGATTGGGTCTTTTGTCAATTCTAGGTGATTCATTATCGCTCATACCTCAGGGTAAAGAATTTAAAAACCTTCGTATCCAGCAAATACTACCGCTAGGGGAAGCAACATCAGAGCCAGCTGATTGGCTAGCTCTCACTTACGAGAACGGTATGTTTAGATTCACTAAAGATTCTGTTTCTAAAGTTTCTCTTGATGGTCAGCCAATGCTTCGCAAGGCTAAATTAATGAACGGCCTACCTCTTGATGATGGGCTTATTGCATTGGCCACGGAAACCGAAGGCATAATTTTAGTTGATAGTCAGATTAACGTTCAGCAGACCATAAATCAGGGATCAGGGCTACTGGACAATAGTGTTATAAATGTTTATCAAGACAAAGAGCAAGGCCTATGGGCTGGTTTAAACGAAGGCATTAGCAGAGTTGAGTATCCGAGTAGCATCACCGTGTTTACTGAAAAAGCAGGCATCAATGGCACAGCCTATAGCTTTTTACGCACCAGTGATAATAGACTCCTTATAGGTACTTCGAGTGGTCTTTACAAATTGGAGGATCAGAGCGAACCAGAAACGCATTTTACTAAAATAACCTCTGCAATTACCGAGGTATGGGACATGGTAGAATATAAGGGTAGCATACTATTAGCTACTTCCTCCGGCGTGTTCGAATTAAAAGAATCGAATCTCAACAGAATTACGCCTCCAGGTTTAGATGGAGCTTATAAGATTTATCAGTTGAAGGCATACCCTGAAAAATTCCTTATCGGTTTAGCAACCGGTGTAGGTTCGATGAAAAATGAAGGCAGAAGTTGGACCTGGGAAGGGGAGATAGCAGGTATTGAGCACGAGGTAAGAACTTTCGGTGAAGTAAAAGATAAGCTTTGGGTC
Organism: Cyclobacteriaceae bacterium; assembly: GCA_051011275.1. GTDB lineage: Bacteria > Bacteroidota > Bacteroidia > Cytophagales > Cyclobacteriaceae > JBPCUG01. The sequence goes on from JBPCUG010000380.1 coordinate 3,267, forward strand.
GGTTATGAGGAGGTATCCAGGATTGACTTCTCTTCAGGTTTTGAGTCCCGCCCAAAAATTGAGCGCTTTGATGCTTTTCAGGAATTGGCAGAGGAGCTAGGGATCTTTGAGCTATCTTCAATTGACAATAGGGTATTATTTGGGACCTATGAAGGGATCTATAGTTTTGATGAAAAGACATTTAAGCTTTTTCCGGACAGCACCTATGGCGCACGGTTTGCGGATGGCTCGAGGGAGGCACTTGCTCTTACAAAAGATCTCGGAGGTCACATTTGGTTGCTATCCGGAGATTTGGTTAATCGGTTAGAGCCTAATTCTAACAACTCGTATAACTTAGATTATCATTCCTATAAAAGGATCCCGGCAACTAATGTATGGAAAATATATCCTGATCAGGAGGAGGTTGTTTGGTTTGGCACTACCGAAGGAATTTTCAGATACGATGGGAAGATACAAAAAGATATTTCAAAAGACTTTAACACTTTGATCCGGAGGATTAGGGTAAAAAATGACTCAAACGTTTTCAATGGCGCCTTTGTTGATCTGGTAACGCTAAGGCAGCCGGAGTTTTATGAATTTGCTTTACCTTTTGATCAGCGAGATATCAGCTTTGAGTATACTGCTACCTCATACCCAGGTAATGGTCAATCTTCCTACTCTTACCTATTGGAAGGTTACGATCAAAGTTGGTC
>JBPCUG010000381.1:0-7566 GCA_051011275.1 Cyclobacteriaceae bacterium
AAACCCACTTGTTTCGGTCAATTTGTAGTAAATTCTGTCATATGTATCAGCCAACACGAGGTTACAAGCCAAATAGTTGGTCAATTTCTGATATCAACCAACCTTTATTTCAAATGTTCCGTGCTATATAGTAACGGCCCTACCACGTGAGTAAAGAGGAAAACCAAGCATTAGAAGCGCTGATTGCCGCTTGTAAGAAGGGCAAGAGAGCGCATCAGGAGGAACTTTATTTAAAGTTCTACAACTATGCTATGAGCATATGTCTCCGCTATTCACGTGACAGGGAGGAGGCATTGGAAATTGTAAACGACGGGTTTATAAAAGTCTTAAGGAATCTCGATAAATACACTTCTGGACTGTCCTTTAAAGGGTGGCTGCGCAGGATCATGATCAATACATCCATCGATTACTACAGAAGGAATGAAAAACATTATCATTCGGTGGATATATCTTACGCCCGGCACCAACAGGTTGGTGAGGATGCCTTAGGTAAAATTTCCGAAAAAGAAATCATTTCGCTTATACAGTTACTTCCACCGTCTTACCGAATGGTATTTAACCTGTTTGCAATTGAGGGATTTAAGCACCAGGAGATTGCGCAAAAATTAAAAATTAGTGTGGGTACCTCTAAATCTAATTTGGCTGTGGCCCGTAGCAAACTGAAGAGAATGTTATTGAACGTGGAGCAAGAAAATTATAAAGAGCATGGATGATCAGCATTTTGATGATTATATAAAGAAGAAAGCCGAAGCCTACCAAGAAAGCGGGGTTGATCCGGCTGCATTGGCCGACTTCAGAAACAGACTAGATCGGTTGCCGTCCTCGCCCTGGTATGTGCGCTACAGAAACATTATGGGTTGGGCCGCAGTAATGGCTTTGTTTACGCTGGTCAATGTAAGCTTGGTTTGGTACTTCACCCAAAACAAGGATGATCAATTACAATTGCAGTTGGCTGAGTTGAAAGTTGATCAGCAACAACTTCAAGAACTAAAAGCTGAAATACAGTATTTAAAATCAGTGAGAACGGATACTGTGTTCATCTATAAACCAGTTGGCTCCGGTCAACTTTACTCGGATTATCCATCTACACATAGCCAAACTGCTTCCAACACTGGAAGCAATCAATATGCTCGATCTACAGCCGCTCAAGCTGCTTCGGCTTTGGTAATTGCTCAAGACGAAGGTGGAAGATCGTTTCTTAGATTAGGGAGGTATCAAGAACTTTCTGAAGAAGTACAAAGTTTCGTGGCACAAAGTGCTTCGATCTCGCAGGATGCGCATGGCAATCTCTATTTACCTCTGGACCGGGGGGCAGGATCAAATATCAGCGAGCTGGTGGCAATAAGTCCAAACGGCTTAGATGGAACTGTGAACCCGTTAGCATTTGCTGATCAGGTCAACGATGATAGATCGGCTAAAGAAAAGCAAAAGTTATCTGGGAAAATTGTAAGAGCCCTGGACAAGCAAAGATATTCCGGATGGGGTTTCCAAACCGGCTTGGAGATGCAGCAATTTAAAAGTATTCCTAGGACTGGCGACAGTAAGCTAAATAGCGGTATTGGCGTCCTTGGGGAATTCATTTTATCACCAAGATGGCGTGTGGAAATGGGTGTAATTCACTCCAACATGAGATACGAAGCTGATGGGTTTAGTGACAATGCTTCATTATTGCAGACCGTAAGTAAATACCCTGGTTACGAAGGTCAATTGGGAGAGTTAAACGATTTGGGAGTAAGTTCAACCTTCTTTAAACTTCCGGCGAACCTAAAGTACTTTTATCCTATTGCCTCAAATAGTCGCTTATACGCCAGTGCAGGTCTTACTCCGTATGTTTATGTTTCTCAAAGATTCAACTACCAATATACAGAGGAGGAAAACTCCGGAGTTGAAACTTTTGTGGCTTCTAAAAAAACCATTGAGGATAACAAATTATATTTTGGTAGCGCAAATGTTGGGTTAGGAGCAGAGTTTGATCTCAATGAAAGATTTAAGTGGCAGGTCGGTTTGTTTTACGAAAAAGGTCTATCCGATTTCGGGGTTGAAGCCAACCGCCTAAATACACTGGGGCTCAAAACTTCCGTCTGGCTGAGAGTTAAATAATATTTACAAACACCAATTAAACTTGCGGTTCCCAGCCACCCTCATACTCTCGGCCCCAAAGGCTCATGGCTTCATCGTCATTTTCGATCCTACCAGTTTTAGAGTCAATAGAAAGCTCCCGACCGTAATGTTGTGAGATATTACCCAGATGGCAAAGTAAATTACTTTTGTATCCTTCGTCGATCGGGCTGTTAAGGGTTGCCCCGTTGCGTATGCCTTCTACAAAATTATTCATATGGTAAACATCCAATCCACCAATGCCAACTGTATCAGTTGTTGCTGAAACAGTTTTCTCATCGACTTGCTTAATTATCTTTCCATCTTGGTCATAGGCAAAAAAACCATTGCGGTCCATCATGATGGTGCCTTTGGTACCATGTATGGTTGCCCCCCTACCTCGTTCGTAAAATTGATGATTGTTACAACTCCTGCCTTCCCACGTGATCATCTTGCCACCCTCAAATTCGAAGCTGGCATTCTGTGTGTCATAGAATTCCCAGTCGTCATCAAAATGAAAACGACCGCCGGAGGAAGCTACTTTGTTAGGATAGTCTACTCCTAAAGCCCAGCGGCAAATATCCAGTTCATGCGCTCCATTGTTATTGATCTCCCCAGTACCCCAGTTCCAGAACCAATGCCAATGGTAATGTACCCAGTTGTCTTTGTATGATTTCCTGGGTGCTGGACCCTGCCATAACTCCCAATCTAGCCACTCGGGCACCGATACTTCCTTGCCAGTGCCAATTGATCCACGCTTGTTGGAGTACCAGGCCTTGCCGTAGTACACTTCCCCGATCAGACCGTCTTTAATATCCTGCACGGCCATTATAGAAGTAGGGGCTGATCGTTGTTGATTGCCCATCTGGATCAACGGTTTATATTTGCTTTGTGCTTCTACCAGCCACTCACCTTCTTGAGGATTATGGCAACACGGCTTTTCGACAAATACGTGTTTGCCGGCTTGTACCCCCATCAATGTCATTGGAGTATGCCAATGATCTGGAGTAGCGATCGTAACTACATCCAGGTCTTTCTGCTCGAGAAGGTTTCTAAAATCTCCAAAGAATTTTGCCTTTTCCCCGGTTTGCTCTTTGACCATCGCAACCGATGGAGCTTCAACCCTGGAGTCCACATCACAGAGTCCTGATATCCGTATATTTTTCAGTCCCGACAAAGCTTTTATATGAGCCTTCCCCCGGCCGTTGAGTCCTACCACTGCGGAGTTGACTCGATCATTGGCGCCAATAATTGAGGCATAACTTTTAGCACTTAGTATGGTACTCAGACCGGCAGCGCCTATTGCAGTATTCTTTATAAAGGTCCTTCTCGATTTTTTCATAGCAAAAGCAGTAATTGTATGGTTTTCTTCCCCTTCAAATTACCGATAGCATGAATGAATTACAAAGAAAAGATATACTGAATTGGTGGTTTGGGATAATTTGCGTAATTAAAAATGTAGGAGATTGCTGGATTCAGGATACTATAGATTGATCAAAGTCAAGTGCTTAGCTGATGCAAATCATAATAGGATCCTAAAGTAGTAGTTAGTTTTAGGCTCAAATATTTGAATATATGTCAGGATTAGGCGAAGCGAGATTAGATTATGTCAAAGTGCTGCAAGTCACAGTGCTATTATCTGCGTTATTGTATTTTGGTCAATCCCTTTTTATTCCTCTCAGCTTTGCCCTTTTGATCAGTTTTGTGCTATATCCTGTTTGTCATTGGCTGGAACAACGGAAAATCTCCCGTACACTTTCTATTGTAATCAGTCTAGCAGGTTTTTTTATCATTCTAGCGCTTTTGGCCGGTCTGCTTGTGCATCAGTTTACTCTCTTTACCAGAGACTGGCCAGCCCTTTCGGAGAAGATATCTACGCACCTGGATCAACTCGGGCTATATATTGACCAGCTGTTCCAGATTAGCACTGAGGAGCGCCAAAACTGGCTTAAGACCTTAATTAATAATCTGTTTGAGAATACCTTACAAGCACTGCCTCAAGCCATTTATGATACTTCGGTTTCAACCGTATTGTTGTTATTGGTGCCATTTTATACGGCTCTGATCCTTTTTTACAGAAACCTGCTTGTATCATTCCTATATGAAGTATTCCCATCTTCAAGGCACCACGATATTCAGGTGCTTTTACCGGAAACCATTCATACCTATTTTAACTTCATCAAAGGCATGGCCCTGGTTTATCTCATTGTTGGAGTACTCAATAGTATCGGACTGGCGCTATTGGGTATTCCCAATCCTATATTTTTCGGGTTTGTAGCCTCAATACTCACTTTCATACCTTATGTTGGAATAACTATTGGTGCACTATTGCCTATATCAGTTGCCTGGCTGACTTTTGATTCAATTTGGTATCCTGTGGGAGTAGTTGGGGTGTTTGTATTTGTGCAGATCCTTGAAGCAAACGTTATTTTCCCATTGGCGGTAAGTCACCAATTGAAACTCAATGCTTTGGTAGCGATCGTAGTGATTATTGGAGGGGGTATCCTGTGGGGAGCTTCGGGGTTAATCCTCTTTTTGCCTTTCGTAGCTATCATAAAGCTTATCGCAGATCGTGTGGACGAACTGAGACCTTTAGCCATTCTCTTAGGTACAAATGGTCAATCAAAGACCTCCTGAAGCACCAGTTATAGTCATTATATAGGGGATCACAAGTTGATAAGTATCATGCCTGATCATGATGTTGATCATCCCAACTTCAGGAACCTCAGCCTATATTTGTTTAGCAGAAATGAATATGTAAACCCCTAAATACCAGAATCATGAGCGTATATAGAAGAAGAAGTAAACTATTTGACCGGATCGGCGACCAATATCGTCATTTTATCGATGGTGATCACTTTTTAGGCAGGAGTGCTTTTGAAGATAACTGGATGACCCGTGCTGAAAGCAACCTCAAAAGGAATGGTGAGGGTTATCAGCTGGAAGTGGCTTTGCCCGGGTTTGATAAAAAGGAGATTAGCGTAACCGTTCATAACGATCAACTTGAGATTGTAGCCCAGTCAGCGGATCAGGCAGATGTTGAAAGCGACTATGTTATACAGGAACTAAACACCTCGACCAAAAGTAGGATCTTCAAATTGAGACCGGAGATTGATACTGACCAGATAAAGGTTAATTTCAAAAATGGCATCCTGAGGATTGCCTTACCCTATAAAGAAGAAAAGCTTTCACAGCAGGATGATGATGGTGTCAGGACCATTAAGGTTGCCTAATCAATGATCACCCATGAAGGAGATGCGATCATTGATGGATGAGATTACCAATCTGACCTACGAAATTGAATCTCATTATCCGGAACTATATCAGTACTTGGAGGAAGACCCGCTGACCATCTTAGCAAGTAAATCACCGATACTTGATCAGCGGATTATGAGTGATTATTTAGAAAGTTTACAAGAACTACTGAAACATCATCTGGAGACGCATACAGGCTAACTTGAGATTCAGGTTGACCATTAAATTTGTTGCATCAGAATCTGCATACCTATGACCAGGCCCTTGCATTGGCATGATTACATAAGCGAGTTTGTTTATGGAGGCATCGATGGAAGTGTTACCACGTTTGCTGTGGTAGCCGGAGCCACCGGGGCTCAATTTGAACTAAACGTGATCATAATTCTTGGCTTAGCCAACTTGGTGGCCGATGGATTTTCAATGTCGGTGGGCAGTTATCTATCAGCCAGAACGGAGGAAGAAAAATTCAACAAGTATCTGAAACAAGAGCATTGGGAAATTACAAATACCCCGGAAAGTGAGAGAGAAGAAGTGAGAGAGATCTACAAGGCTAAAGGACTGAAAGGCAAGCTTCTAGAAAAGGTAGTTAAAAAAATCACTTCCGATAGAGATGTTTGGGCCGATGTGATGATGAAGGATGAGTTAAACCTTATTCGCGAGCATCGGAGCCCATTTGGAAAGGGGTTGGCTACGTTCATATCTTTTATTATTGTCGGGTTCATTCCTTTGTTCACCTTTGTATTTAGTGAATTCTTTGCATTGGGCAACTTAGGGTTGTTTTGGCTTTCGTGCTTATTTACTTCTGTCGCCTTCATCCTGATCGGATATGTAAAAGCAGAGATCAATCAGACTCACAAAATAAAAGCCATCGCGGAAACGCTGTTTTTGGGTGGATCAGCGGCTTTCTTAGCCTATGGAATTGGTTACTGGCTGGATCAAATATTTTAAAAACCATATAAGTCAAAAGTTATGAAAAAAATCTTGGTACCTACAGATTTTTCCGATTGTGCTGGGTATGCGGTAAAGTTAGCGATTGAGCTTGCCTTAACAGCAAAGGGGGAGGTAGAATTTTTACATATTATGGCTGTCCCGCCTGACTGGGTTACTTTGGATGACAGTAAAAGGCCCACCTATCCTGAGGTAACAAAAATGGTAAAAAAAGCCAACCATGATCTGGATCAATTGGTAGCCCTGGCAGAAAAGTCTGGAGTGAAGGCCCAACGATTTTTGTGCTACAACAAAAACTACAAAGCTATTATCGACCATCAAGCACAATATAAGAATGACTTCGTTGTGATGGGCTCCCATGGCGCCACCGGCTTTAAGGAATTATTTATTGGTTCATCCACTCAAAAAGTCGTGAGGCTGTCGCCGGTTCCGGTGCTAACAGTTAAGAAACCTGTATCACTATCTGAAATCAAAGATATCGTCTTCGCCTCTGATTTTGAGGAGGCTGTTATGGATCCATTTCAGACAATGGTAAATTTTTCTAGAATAGCAGAAGCCAAACTGCACTTGCTTTTCATCAATACACCCACAAATTTTACCGATAGTCTTACTACCAAAACCAAAATGGGTAACTATGCTATGCACGCGCCTGGAATGGTCGAGGCTACACACGTGTTTAATTACAATCAATTTGAAAGAGGGCTTGACAAGTTCTGCCAGGAAATGCAAATGGATTTGATCTCGATGATCACACATGGAGCAGGATTCCTCTCGGGTAGCATCACCGAAAGGGTGGTGAACCATACAGATCTACCCATCTTGAGTTTGCATATGCCTAATTAAGCAGAGCGATCTGGTAAACTTGGAATTTAGAGCCATAGATAAAAAAGCTCAACTCTGGTTTAGCCAAAGCTGAGCTTTCTGAATAAAAAGATGCAGATCAAGTATGCCTCACAGCTCTATTGATCGGTCATGTAACACAAGTAGCGGTACCTCAGAATGGTAGGCCATTCGCTTGGTAATACTTTTGTGAGTTAGACCTTCAAAGAAACTATGTTTTCTAGGCATGACAGCCAATATATCGATATCTTGATCGCTCACATATTTATGAATGGCCTCTTCAATATCCTTTTCGCTGGAAACATGAAAGGAGTGGTCCACCTTCTTGAGGTATTGGTCCAATTTCTTTCCTTCAAAAAGTTCAACGGTATCAATGGGTTGTTTTTGTTCGTCAATGTGCAATAGGTGAAGGTGCATGTCGTATGT
>JBPCUG010000382.1:0-2717 GCA_051011275.1 Cyclobacteriaceae bacterium
CACTAAGATATCTTTCACAAATAGGCGCCACCCTTTGGGCCTTCCTTTAAGAGCGGGGTTATCAGATAAGCTCAAGTGGGTTTTGGCCATACAGACTCCTAATTTTTTGGTCTTGGGGTCTTTCTCAAGGGCTTCAATTTTACGAGTAGCCAGTGGCGAGAATGAAATATGCGCTGCGCCATATATTTCTTTGGCGATGGTCTCGATTTTGCTTTTGTAAAGGGCGCTTTCGACATACAAATATTTAAATTTTGTTTTCTCCTCACAAGCGGCTATCACCTCTTTTGCCAGTCCAGCGGCTCCTTTTCCTCCAAGCGCCCAATGATGAGAAACCGCTACCCTGGCTCCCTTTTTCTTTGCCAAACTTTCCACTAAGGCTACCTCATCAGCATGATCAGTACTAAAATGATTAATACAAACTACAGGTGACACGCCACTTTTTTGAACTGTCTCCAAATGAGCCACCAGATTATCCAACCCTTTGGTGACCAAAGCTGTGTTTTTGTTAAGGTAGGCATGATCTAGTGGTTTGCCTGGAGCCACCCTTGGGCCCCCGCCGTGCATTTTCAAAGCTCTTATAGTGGTTACGATTACTGCGCAATCGGGCTTGAGTTTACTGTAGCGGCACTTAAGGTTCCAGAATTTTTCAAACCCGACATCGGCCCCAAACCCACTTTCGGTTATATGGTAATCAGCTAATTTTAATCCCACCAGATCTGCAATAATGGAAGATTGACCTAAAGCGATATTAGCAAATGGTCCGGCATGAACCAATACTGGCTGTCCCTCCAAAGTTTGCAGTAGGTTTGGCTTTGAGGCTTTGACCAATAGCGCAGTAACCGCACCATCAACCTCAAGATCCCTAGTAGTAATAGGTAGTCCACCCTTGCTATAAGCCAGTATCATTTGGGCCACTCGGTTACGCAAGTCTTTCAAATCTCTACTTATTGACAATATGGCCATTAGTTCCGAGGAAACGCTAATTTGAAAGCCGCTTTCCATAAGAAAGCCATCCATCTTCCCACCCTGACCTATAATGATATCTCGTAATGCCTGAGCGCAATAATCAATGGCCCATTTCACCGAAACTTTCCTAGGATCAATATTAAGTCGTTTAAGTTTTTTCATACCTAACGTACCATCACCATAATTAAACTCGTGCTGCATGCGGCTGGTAAGAGCCACCATCGCCAGGTTATGTGCGTTGGTGATAGCATCGATATCACCGGTTAGCCCCAGGCTGAAGTCAGTAAGAGGGATACACTGTGCTAACCCACCACCAGCGGCCGATCCTTTGATATTAAAAGTAGGTCCGCTTGATGGTTGCCGGACGGCAGCGATTGCTTTTTTAGTGAGGTAGCCAAGACCCTGGAGAAGCCCCATAACAGTGGTTGACTTGCCTTCCCCTAATGGTGTTGGTGTAATTGCAGTTACATCTACATATTTCCCATTTGGACGTTTCTTCAATCGTTTTAGGATCAAGTCATAATCTAACTTGCCAATGTAGTGGCCATAGGGAATTAACTCTTGATCTTTTAGCTGTAACTCTTTGGCTAGTTGAAAAACCGTTTTCATGTTCTTCTCTGCTTCACCGGCGATTTTCCAATCAGGCATTCGAGTTGGATCCCATTTTCTATTGGCCATACTATCTTTTTTCGATTTAAATTAAGCGAACCAGGCTTAATAAAAAAATGAGCGGTCCATGCTGAAATCTATGAGGGTTTAAAACCTCGTAGGTCTGGAGCCACGTTTTGACTATCTTAGTCATCTCAATAGATCCCTTTTGAAAAATCGGCAAGCCCTAATTCTATTATTCACTGCCAATGCTATATCTGGCTTTGCTCAAGGGGTTTCGATGCTGGCCATTCCGTGGTATTTCGCGCAGCAAAATAATAGTTCGCAGTTCAACCTGATTTTTGGTATCGTCACCTTTGCCAATATTTTCTGGGGCCTGTATGCTGGGACATTAGTGGACCGCTTCCCACGAAAATCACTGTTCCTAGGCACAAATATTTTTGAAGGAGCTACCCTACTTTTTATAGCACTTGCCGGATGGTCAATGGGATCTTTGCCTATTGGTTTGATAGTGCTGGCCTTTGCTGTTACGGTATTTGGGTATCGGATTCACTACCCCAACTTATATGCCTTCGCTCAAGAGATCACCTCACCGGAACATTATACCAAGGTCACGTCTTATATCGAGATCGTTGGCCAGGCCACTAATGTATTGGCTGGTGCACTAGCGGTAGTATTACTTGAGGGTTTAGAATTGGAGCTTTCTACAACATTGGGTACTATCGCCTTTAACATCGACGCTTGGGAGATACATGAAATATTTACACTTGATGCGATCACCTACTTTGTTTCCGTAGCTATCATCTATTTCATTCGATATATTCCTGACAAAAAATTCGAGGCAGATCGCGGTGCCCTATGGAGTCGTTTAAATTCGGGTTTCAAATGGTTGAAAGATCATCCTTTGGTATTTACTTTCGGCTTCTTTACGCACTCTATTTTCGTAGTAATGCTGGTAAGTTTGTTTGCTGTTATGCCATTGTACATCACCAATTACCTGGAAAGTGGTGGGGAGGTATTTGGTATTATGGAAGTGCTCTACGGAATAGGAGCCTTGATGGCAGGTATCTTTATCAGCAGATGGACGCAAAGGTTTTCAAAAGTTGGAGCCATTATTTGGCTGATGTTCCTAACTACTTTTG
>JBPCUG010000383.1:0-2775 GCA_051011275.1 Cyclobacteriaceae bacterium
TTTTTCAATAGATGTCCCGCAGCGGGCCATATTGATCCTTCACCGTTTTGAACTCCTCAGTTCGGCGAAGACTTTTTAAAAACGACGTTTTCTTGATCTCTTTCATTTTCCAGCCGCTGGCGATCCCATGCTTTATAAACTCGCAAGCCTTGGAAGTATGCTTTAATTTCCAGGCCACCTGCGCGGCAACCTTATAATCTCTTCGAAATACAAACGGATAAGAATCGAAAACTTCTTCGTAAACTTTTAATGCACTCTCATATGAATTGACGGCAATCAATTCTTCGGCTGTCCGTATCTTTAGATGGTAATTCAGGTAGTCCTCTTGTGGCGTAGCTTTGGTTATATGTGAAAACAACAAACCGACTATCACGAAGGAATAGCGTGTATATTTCAATTTTCTTTGATTGGGTTGCAACTCTAAGACAAAAACAAAGTAGTAGTTACATCCACCACATTTTCTATGTCGCCGGTTAAAAGATGTTAAAGGCAAGGTTAAAAGTTGTTAATATCGATTTCTCCGTATCATAAACTAATCAACGAACCACCGGTAGAAGTAAGAGATAGATGAATTTGATTTTCAATGACACAACCGTCTCGGTGACCATCACCGTAGAGAATATTTCCTTGCTAAAAATTGCAATTTACTGCGAAATAATTTAATTTATAGGTGAAAGATATTCACCAGCTAAGGATACTAAGATGAAGATTTCTCTATTTCTCAGTCCTCTACTTTTACTATGTTGTTTTTACTGCGCACAAGGTCAAAATATATTTGCCCAACCCAATGGCATTGACTATGACGGTGATGGTAGCTGTTCAAACCCTGCCGCACCCTGCACTTTAAATGCTGCCGGCGAGGATGCGGCAGATGGCGGAGGCAATAGCAATACCATCTATGCCTTGCTTTCCGACCGAGCTAGTTCAGTAGTCTTCGGAGAAAATTTTATAGTAAGCGACAACCTAGCCCTTGACACATATGCAGCTGATACTATTGTAGTTGATACCATCGAGGTTGACGGCAATGTTGTTATTGATGGGAACGCTATACTAACCATTGCAGCGAATGTTGTCCTTCGACTCAATGAAGGTTCCTCCCTTATCTTGGGAAGTGGTGCTAAAATCGATGGGGATGGCGAAATATTATTGTCCAATAATCTGATCTTTCTAGGCGATCCTGACAACACGGTTTCAGAGGGACCACGCACCGCCACTATTGAAAACTTAGCCATTGATCCCGTGGAAGGCTTGGTCGAAGTGGTCGACCAGGGGCCAGATAGTGACGTTGATAAATCCAACCTATTCATTACTAACCGGCTGAAGGTTTTAAATGGGGTGTTTGATATGGATGATAACAATCTATGGATGGTAGGGCCTACCAACGAAGGGGGTGTGGCCATTGAAGCAGATGCTTCGATCCAGGGCGCGGGGACCTTTTATTTATCGGTAGACCCAGCCGCTCTTGGCGGTCCGCCTAATACACGGGCCGATGCCTATCCCGTCAGGGGAGAAGGCAGCCTCAATATGGCATTTGATAAAAACACAGATGCCGGTGTAATAATAGAACTTAATGAGATCGGTTCAGGTGGTAGATCATTTAATCGGGCCGGAGCACTCTATGTTACTAATGCCACGAGCGTCAATGGAACTTTTCTGGCCGAATCAGCCAGCCGAACCGAATTTGACCAGCTCAATCAAATTACATCAAATCTGGAGATCAGGGGCCCTGGTGGAGAGGTCTTTCCAAGCAACGGTACTTGTGGAGATGGCAATGAAAGCGGTGTTTATTTTTTTAGCCCGGTCTCGGTGGAGGGAGATGTCATCCTAGTGGATACAGATGATCCAGCCCTTTCCTGTGGTGTTCAGGGGTTGTCCTTTATGGCCGATAATTTAGATCAGTCCGCTATCTCAACCGTTGAAGGAGATCTTTCGGCCAAAGAAAAGACCGGTCTCACACTTTCTTCCCTCGATGAGGTAGCACATAATATGGCTCTTCAAGGAGACGTCTTTCTCGACGAATCCCCGACTTTTCAATTGGATAATATTGGCACTGATTGTGATTGCCAGAACAGAGTGCTATTTACCGGCAATAACAATCAGCTGCTCAAGTATAGTAATGATCTGCTTATAGAGGCGGTGGAAGTTGTCAAAAACTCATCCGATGGTCAGGTAGAAATTGATCCTGAATCTGGAATGCTACAAATTTATACCTGGTTAAACCTAGTGCGTGGGCAATTCACTACTAATGGATTATTGGATGCTAATGGTGCTACGGAAAATGCCGAGGGCAACTGCGTTACCATCCGCTACGATGATGTGGGGTTGGGAAAACTTGATAAAGGAGTGGGACAGAGCGCCTATTACAATGATGCTACGGTCTTTACTCCGGGCAAAATCAAATATACAGGGACCCAAAATATACTTTCCGGAGATGAAATCCCCGGTCCTGTATCTGACCTGGCGCTGCACGAACTGGAAGTATCGCTTGCATCCGAAGAGCTAGCCGTTTCCTTGGGGAAAAACCTCAATATTTCAGGTCTGCTCAAATTAAGCTCAGGCGATTTGCAATTAAACGGCCAAGAAATTAACCTGGGTAATACGGGTGAACTGGCGGAATCCCCCGGGAACACGGTGGGGGGCGAACAGGGCACCATTAAGGGGGAAGGAGATCTAAATGCCCCCAGTAATGAAAATATAGGAAACTTGGGGGCAGTGATTTCCAGTGGCCAAAACCTGGGGCTTACCACCGTCATTCGTGGTCACGCTGCGCAAGCC
>JBPCUG010000384.1:0-4249 GCA_051011275.1 Cyclobacteriaceae bacterium
TATCATTTCATTCAAAGCTATTATATTGAACCAGATCTGGTACTTGACATTTCTGAGTTTTGGGAAAAAAAGATGCAGGCGATCAAGGCTTTTAAATCTCAGTTCTTTGATCCTGATAATGCTGAACCAGATACCTATATCTCTTCCCCTGATTTTATGAAAATGGTGGAGTCCAGGGCTAAGGAAATGGGACATTCCATTGGGGCATCCTTTGGGGAAGGTTTCAATGTTGACCGAAATATAGGTGTAAAAGATCTAATGGATCTCATCTAATCCTTTATCAAGGGTTCTGTAAGTCTTCAAAAGGCCTGAAATGGTTGCGTCCTTCATTGTTATTCCAGCCTGTTTCTTAAGTATCCACTGAGCTGCCGCCGATAGATCAACGTCAAGATGCTCTTTCTGGAAGTGGTGCAGAAACTGAAGGATCCAAAGACCGTCAAAACCCAGGAAGAAGCATTTTTTAAACGCATCTAACTGCTTGGTTTGTTTGCGACATTGCTCAATTGTATTCGCTGCATGCATGTCGGTTAAGTAGTTTTGAAGTTCGACCGGGAAAGATCCGAACTTATTTTGGGTTTCACTAAATGACATTTCGTAGTATTTGTCTGTTGCATTCAAAAAGACTTGTAAAAGCTGGAACATATTAGGATCGAAGGTGAGGTATTCCTGCTGATCAGACAGCATCCATTCACTTTGCCTTTTCCCAGTTCCAAAAGGTACACGATCTGAAACTCTAGGAGACGGAAATACTGTAGTAGTGTTAATTTGTGTAATGGTGCCCATCCTACAGTGCTCTTCTACAAAGTAAAAATCTTCTCCCGCTTTACGTCGGTTCATTCCTCCTTGCTTTTGATAGGAATCACTTCTTACTGCCAGGCAGGAACCAATGGTGAAATATGCATAAGGATAGCCACAATATATTAAGGCTTGACGGTAATAGCGTAGAAAAAGTTCGTAGTTCTTAATCCCATCATAGATGGCAGGTGGCAATGGACCGTTTAAAGAATGTTCAAAATAAATTGTGGCCGCAGTAGATTTTGTGCGTTGGCGGAAGTGTGTCTCAATGGCATTGAGATAGTTTGGCTGGCAAGTACAGTCAGCATCGAAGCAGACAATTATTCCTGGCTTTTCAATTTTTTCAAAACGCCGCACTGCCTCATCCATGCCGATCTTTCTAGCCAGTCCAACACCAGCGTGCTTAGCAGGTAGTTGATCCTCAAAAAGGATGTAATACTCTTTTTGGTCCGAACTACTACTTTCAGCCCATTTTTTAGCAGCTTGGAAGGTGGCTAAGTTAAATTGAGATACTTCCTCAGAGCAGTCCTTACTCTGGTTAATTATTACTATAATTTCGACCGCATAAGATGTCGTACTACAATTATTTAAGGATTCCAAAGATGTGATCAGATCAGGCTCATGGTAGCAGGGAATTACTACTACTATTCCCAGATCAGGTTGAGGAGCCTTCAAAATTAGCTCTTTAGAATAAGCGTAACGATCCAGGTATAAATTACTAGACACCTGCTTTTAAGGGGCAAGCCTTTTTATTTCCCATTTGCCATCTTCTTTCTGGTAGCAAATGCGATCGTGTAAACGACTGGCACGGCCTTGCCAGAACTCGATGCGATGCGGAGTCACGAGATAGCCGCCCCAGTGCTCGGGTCTTGGTATCTCCTTATCCTTAAATTTTTTCTCCAAAGCATTTTGCTCTTTTTCCAAACAACTTCTCTCTGAAATCGGTTGACTTTGGGGTGAAGCCCAGGCGCCAATTTGGCTGCCACGAGGGCGGGTTTCGAAATAGTCATTCGAAAGTAGTTCGCTAATCTTTGATGCGCTTCCCTCAATCCTTACCTGACGTTCAAGATCATGCCAAAAAAAGTTAAGCCCGACCAAGGGGTTATGCATCATACTTTGTCCTTTTTTGCTTTGGTAGTTTGTAAAGAAAACAAAACCATGTTCGTTCACTTCTTTTAATAGCACCACTCTAAGGGATGGTTGACCCTGTTGATCAACTGTGGCCAAGCTCATAGCATTGGGCTCGGGTACCTCCGACCTTAGTGTCTCCTCGAACCACAGCTTAAATTGGTCAATTGGGTTTGATGCTACATCTTGCTGCCGCAATTCCTTTTTACTGTACTCATTCCTTAGTTGGGCGATCATGCTTTTCATAACTTAAGAGTGCCGTAATTACAACTGATAACCCACTATCAGTGTCATAGAATTAGGGTTATTTTCTCCAAAAATAGAATCTTTTTCGTTATTATTACATTAATGCCCTTTTTGAAGAGGCAGCATAATATCAGCAACTGGTTGTTCTGGTTGCGTTTCTATTGAAAAGGGAAACCTAGGGAATGAAACTGAGTATTAGCCTAGCATGCGAGAGTAGCGCAGAATGGATCGAGACCGTGATGAGCGATTTTGACACCTTTCTTCAAGATCACGCAAATTGTGAGCGTAAAGCATCTGCCATGGCAATGAGCTTTGTTGCCAAATTCCCTGACCGATTGGCCATCATCCCCGAGCTTATTGAAACCGCTATTGAGGAATTAGAACATTTTCAGGCGGTTTACCAGATAATGCAAAAAAGAGGCGTGGGGTTACCTGCCCAGATGGGAAAGGATATATATGTGCAACAGTTGGTAGAAAATTGTCGTTCAGGTAGAAAAGAGCGCTTTCTAGACCGATTATTGCTAGCCTCTATTGTGGAATGTCGTGGTGCCGAGCGTTTCCGGCTGGTATATGAACATCTCCCGGAGGGCGATCTTAAGAGGTTTTACCATGAGCTTTGGGCTTCTGAAGCAAAGCATGGAAATATATTTGTTAAGATGGCACTAAATTATTTTGATGAAAATATTGTTTATGACAGATTGGAGGAGTTAAACTGTGTTGAAGCTAGTGTATTGCAATCGTTACCTTTAAAACCTGCATTACATTAAGACTATGAAAGAAAAAGAACTAAATTATTTTAACAACCAAATTTTCGCTTCTCCAAAGAGGGGTGATTTATTAATTTCAGACCCGTTTTTACCTGATCCCAATTTCGAACGCACAGTAGTGCTGATTTGTGAAAATAATGAAGAGGGATCCTTCGGCTTTGTTTTGAACCGGCCTTCGCATGTTAGATTGCATGAAGTGATCGATGGTATGGATAATTTTCCTAAACCAGCCTACATAGGAGGTCCGGTGCAACAAGATTCGCTTCACTTTATCCACCGGGGGCGCTTTCATTTGGAAGGCAGTACGCCTCTGGGTGATAATGTATACTGGGGCGGAAATTTTGAACAACTTAAAATACTTGCTGAGGACAATATGGTTTCTGGAGATGATGCGATCTTTTTCATTGGTTACTCAGGGTGGTCCCCAGGACAATTAGACCGTGAGCTTAAGGAAAAATCCTGGATGGTTTATCCCCAAGCTAATGGTTACCAGGTATTCGATGAAAGACCAGAGCATTTGTGGAAGGAAGTTTTAACGGAAATGGGGGGTAAGTATAAGATGTTTGCTAACTACCCCATTAATCCCCGGCTGAACTAGTTGAACCTTTACGGTTTGGCAGGGGTTATGATTTGAATGAAGGAAGAAAAAAATATACCATCAGAAACTGCTAAGCCTGATTTTACTCCTCAAGAACTAAACGATGAGGCTATTGGCACTGCCTTTACCCCGGTAAATGGTGATCCGGCAGGGGACGAGCAAGCCCCAGAGGCAGAGGGTGGAACTTCATTTGACTCCTCTCCACAAGAAGAACAACTCAAATCTCCTGTTGAGCCTGCCGCAGATGAAGTGATTGATACAGGGGGCCTTCCGGACGAGTCCAGCCAATTGGAAGCGCCCCATGAGAAGGTTTCGGAAGGAACTGTTACAGGCCAAGAACCGGTCTCAGAAGATCTTGATGACTCAGTTAGGGAGAGCCCCAAAGTTGAAGATAGCCAAAGTCAAGAAGCTGGCACTGAAGTAACTCCTGAAATACCCGAGGCAAGTGATCCATCACACAAGGATGCGGAGCCTTCGCCGACGAATCACTTAGAAGAAGCGAAACCCGATATAAAAGAGAATAATAACGAGGTTAAAGCCGCACCTATAGACTCCGAATCAAAGGAAACTATTGAAACACCTTCCCCTGAAGAGCAGATTGATGAGGCACAGGAAACACCTGATAATGAAGAATCGGAAAAGCCGGAAGAGAAAAAACCTGATCAGAAGATTGATCCCCTGGCAAAGTACGAACACGGGGACTATCAAAATTACA
>JBPCUG010000385.1:0-5057 GCA_051011275.1 Cyclobacteriaceae bacterium
AAACTTTCCATAGTCAGGAGTATCCTTCCACTTCCCTTTACTTTTTCTATCATACCAATCTTCAGACCAGGGTACAAAAGATAGGACTTTTTTTTCGTTAAGCCAGTGCTCCACTTGATCGGGGGTAAACACGATCCGGGTAGTATTCCACTTGCCTGCCGGATTCAGAATTTTTTCCTTTGGATCGGCCGGATACATGGCATAATCCGAGGCAGTTTGCTGCAATGGTTGCAGTTCAGAAGGGTTTTCGGTATGGCCTAAGCTCATGTTGTATGACGTAAGGTCATGCATCTTTGCATAATTCATATCATCAATGAGTTGGTATTCAGGCGAAACCTCAGGTGGTCCATTATATCCCTCTTTTAAATGATAAAAAATACCGCTATTCCCTCCTTCCGGTAGCTTCCATTCTATATGCAATTCGAAGTTATCAAACTCTTCGATCCCATAAATAATATCCCTGGCCCCATTATAGTCTTGCTCCAATCCTAATTCAGTTTCAAACGTTAAGGTTCCATCTTTAACGATCCATCCGGGTGGAAGCGCTTCCCCATTATAGGCCCTCCAGCCGTCACTACTAGTGCCGTCGAATAGGTAGATCCAATTGTCCGCTTGGGTTGGCACTGTTTCAGGGTGAGTAAAAGCTTCCGCATCGGTTTTGGATTCGGTGGTACAAGAAGATAGTGCTAGCATTAAGAATGCTATGGTAATCAGTCTGTTCATTTCTGTTGATTTATCGAATTGCTGATTGATCTCATTCCAGGCCATTTGCTAAAATTATCAATTTATCCCCAATTAGCTAATCGTCACCCTCAATTAGATGGGGCTAATTGCAGCGAAATTTTCGTATGCTTGCATACTATCTGATGCAAAATAATTACTTTAGCGGCGTAGCAGAAAGTAGAAGTTGGATGCGGTAGGCAAAGGGCTAAAAGCTCAAGGTAAAAAAAAGACCTTGCAAAACTGCAAGGCCTTTTTAAGTGGTGATGAGTGGGCTCGAACCACCGACTCACGGATTTTCAGTCCGATGCTCTACCAACTGAGCTACATCACCACTAAGGGCAACAAAATTAGACAAATTTATCATCGGTGCAAAACTTTTTATATAAATTGGAAATGGCTAAATAGAAGGACAATTCTAGCAATTTAAACCTCTTTTTTGCATGCAATATCTTCAGCAAGTTCTTTTTATCATTGTTCTTATACTGGCCGGTTTTTTACTAAGCAAACGCATTGGCCGGATCAGGAAAAATATACAGCTGGGACGTCCCTCAAACCGCCAGGACCAGTCCGGAATCAGATGGAAAACCATGCTTTTGGTCGCCTTTGGTCAGCAGAAAATGTTTAAACGCTTCATTCCTGCATTTTTACACTTTTTGATCTATGTCGGATTCCTGGTGATCAACTTAGAGGTGCTGGAATTTATTATCGACGGGCTTTTCGGAACCCACCGAATTTTTGCTCCTTATTTGGGAGGGCTCTATACCGCCAGTTTGAACTTCTTTGAACTATTGGCTCTTGGAGTAGTAATCTCCTGCGTCATATTCCTGGTGCGCAGAAATATTTTAAAAGTACCCCGGTTTTGGAATATAGAGATGACCGGCTGGCCTAGACTGGATGCTAATTTGATCCTTGTGATCGAGATCTTGCTAATGGCCGCCATCTTTACCATGAATGCAACCGATCAGATCTTGCAACAAAGAGCGGTGGCGGGTTATACTGAAAGCGGGCCTTTCTTCCTGAGCGCTAGTTTGATGCCACTCTTCGAATCGCTAGCTGATGGTAGCCTCATCCTATTAGAACGTTTTGCTTGGTGGTTCCACATTATAGGCATTTTGGGATTTGCTATTTATGTTACATATTCCAAACACCTCCATATTTTCCTGGCCTTTCCCAATACTTACTATTCCAATCTGGAAGCCAAAGGCAAAATGGACAATATGCCGGAGGTAACTAATGAAGTGAACATGATGCTGGGTTTGACAACGGAACAATCTGTTGACGCACCAGCTGAGATCGCACGGTTTGGGACTAAGGATGTAAATGACTTGAATCGCCTCAATATTATGAACGCCTATGCCTGTACCGAGTGTGGCCGCTGTACCTCTGAATGTCCGGCAAACATTACCGGTAAAAAGTTATCGCCTCGTAAGATCATGATGGATGTACGGGACAGGGCTGAAGAAGTCGGAGCTAGCTTAAGCAAAAACGGCCCGGGTTTGGAGGATGGCAAATCCTTGCTTGGCGATTACATTAGTAAAGAGGAGTTGATGGCCTGTACCAGTTGCAACGCCTGTACGGAGGCATGCCCTGTAAACATTGATCCTTTATCCATTATATTACAGATGCGGAGATATATCTCAATGGAAGAATCTGGTGCCCCAGCAGCTTGGAACAATATGTTTGCCAATATAGAAACCAGTTTTGCCCCATGGAAATTTGCTCCTACCGATCGCTTCAATTGGGCAGCAGAATTGGAAGATGAAAAACAATCCGACGAATAAGATCTTTATAAATATATGAGTGATACCTCCCCTTTGAAAGTGCCCACTATGGCCCAGATGGCGGCCAAGGACCAACAGCCGGAGATTCTTTTCTGGGTTGGTTGTGCCGGTTCCTACGACGACCGTTATAAAAATGTAACTAAGGCCTTTACTAAGATCCTCTATAAGGTTGGGATCAGTTTTGCCGTGCTTGGGCCGGAGGAGACCTGCACCGGAGACCCCGCTCGACGCGCCGGCAACGAATTCCTTTTTCAAATGCAGGCGGTGGCCAATATCCAGGTAATGAATGGGTATGGAGTCAAAAAAATTGTAACTGCTTGCCCGCATTGCTTCAACACCCTTAAGAATGAGTATCCCGAACTGGGAGGCAACTACGAAGTGATCCATCACTCAACATTCTTGCAGCAACTAATTGACCAGGGTAAGGTCACACTAAAAGGAGGTGGCGACTTCAATGGGAAAAAGATCACCTACCACGATAGCTGCTACTTGGGTCGAGCTAACAATATTTATGAGGCACCACGGAATGTTCTGGAAGCACTTGACGCCGAGCTGGTAGAAATGAAGCGCTGCCGGACCAAAGGCCTTTGCTGCGGCGCCGGGGGTGCGCAGATGTTTAAAGACGCCGAAGCAGGGGAAAAAGAGGTAAATATTGAGCGTGTAGAAGAGGCCTTGGATACAAAGGCATCGATCGTAGGTGTAGCTTGCCCTTTTTGTATGACTATGATGACTGATGGTGTGAAGAGCAAGGAAAAACAGGAGTCGGTGAAGGTGCTGGATATAGCAGAGTTAATTGCCCAAGCTGAAGGGCTTTAGTTGCTGGTTACGGATTGCATGTTACGAGTTACGGGTTTCACAATTGTGGTTTGAAACCATAAAATTCCAATATTTGTTAGTAATTTGGTTATTAGAAAAGTGATATAAGGCTTTATGCTAGTAGATTTTGAAGCGCTTCCTCAAAAGGCCCGAATCTGGGTTTATCAATCCAATCGTCGGTTTACCGATGCAGAAGTGGATGCGATAACGGAAAGTTCAGAACAGTTTGTCAGTTCATGGGCTGCACATGGGCAACCATTGAAAGGATCGGTAAAAGTGCTTTATCACCAATTTTTGATCCTGGCAGTGGATGAGGGGGCCCATTTACCAAGCGGCTGTTCGATTGATAGCTCGGTTCATTTTATTAAGCAACTACAAGCCGCACTAAACAAGGATTTCTTTGACCGAAGCAAGGTAGCCTTCGTAGATGGCCAGGAAGTGGTCCTTGAATCGCTAAATCAAGCCAAAGAAAAAATCGTCCAAGGTGCCATAACCGGGGATACCCTAACCTTCAATAATCTGGTACAGAGCAAAATTGAATTGGAAAGGGAATGGAAAGTGCCGGTGAAAGAATCGTGGCTGGCCAAATACTTAGATGAAAAGGCAGCAACTTGAGGCGTTGTTACGTCGTTATATAAAAACTATAAGTAATTTTAAGAAGCATAAAGCACTGGCATGAAACTTCTATCGATCATTAGTATTTTCAGCATTCTTATCGTTGTAGGATGCAGTCAAAATGTTTCCGGCCCAAAGGGGGCTGATGGCAATTTTCTGAATGGCGAATACGATGAGGCTATTGGGGCCTATCAAAAGCTGCTGGAAAAAAATCCTAATGACCCGCGTGTCAATTTTATGATCGCGGAGTCATTTCAAAAATCAAACCGTATCAAGCTGGCCAAAGGTTTTTACGAAACTGCTATTGAAAATGGGTTCGATGCTGATACTGCCCTTCTCCATTATGCATTTTCGCTGAAAGCGCACGAAGATTATGCAGGAGCTGAGAAACAATTAAAGGCTTTCTTAGAAAGAGATACCATAGATAAGTACACCTCTCGTGCTGAAAAGGAACTGGCTAATTTAAAATACCTCAGTGACCTCAAAACCAAGGAGAGCTTTTTCGATGTCAGTGATCCCAGCGCTGTGAACACTGCCGCAGCGGAGTACTCCCCATTTATCAGTAAAGGAGAGCTGTATTTTACCTCAAACCGGCACGATAGCAAAATATATAAAACTACCGGAACCCCATTTACAGACATCTACAAAGTAAAACTAGACGGTTCAAGCGTTGACCTGAGTACGATCGAACTCTTGGGAGATTTGATCAACACTCCTGAAGTGAATGAAGGCACTATCGCCTTTACCAGCGACGGCAATACAGTGGTGTTTGCCAGAGGCAACGACGGAAGTAAAAAGGGGGCCAAGGAAGTAAATCTTTACATCTCCAGATACAGAAATGGAAGCTGGGACGAGCCAGAATATTTGAGCATCAACGATCCCGATTCATGGGATTCCTCACCTGCATTCAACAGGACTGGCAAAACTTTGTATTTCGCCTCCAATAGGCAATATGAGGGTAATATGGGTGGCATTGATCTGTATAGGGCTACCTTAGATGCAAATGGTCGGTTCGGCAGACCGGTGAACCTAGGCAAGGAGATCAACACTCCGGGAGACGAAATGTTCCCATTTGTAGCCGATGATGGCCGACTCCTCTTTGCCTCTTCCGGACATCCGGGT
>JBPCUG010000386.1:0-3320 GCA_051011275.1 Cyclobacteriaceae bacterium
AATTAACCTTAACAGCAAATACTCCACTTTAGTTTCACCATTTTCAACCACGAAAGATATCAGGTTATACCAGTAATTTCTGGAGCATTTCTACCCCTTCATTCAAAAACATTTTAACCTTAGCATACTGTTGTTCTCCTGATTCCCAGGTGATTATCTTATCCGCTGGTAATACGGCCCCAATCCAATCCTTGGTATGCCAAGTCCCGGCACTGGACCAGGTTTCATTTTGTATCTGCTCCTTGGTCAAATAGGGCCAGGTGTTGAGGTAAAAATAGGGTAAGTCATAATAGCTGTCGCCAGGAGAAAGCCCCAGACCGATTGTCTTGGCTTTTTCCGGGTCAGGATCGGGTTTGAGAGTTATTAAAGTAGCGATATCAAAGTGGTGAGGCCAGCACACTATTGTTGAGGATTGATATTCGGATCGTATTTCCCCCAAAAGGTTGTGGGCATTCTTGAAATAACCGGAAAATTCCGAGAGGATATGATCTTGGAAGGCTGTAAACGATCTATTTTGGTCGTATGCCGGGATTTGATAAGGTAAGTGTTGATTAAACTTTGAGATATCAAAGCCCTCGTCCGCCAATTTACTCGATACCCACTGAACCACATCTGAGTAATATTCATTTGCTAAGGGGAATTGATCTATCACCTGCTCATTTGCATCCAAAAACAGCAGGCTGGTATCAACGATCCTCAAAGCCATCCGCAATTGATGATTCCCGGTTACCAAATTTCCAGCAAGAGATTGCGATTGGTTAAGCCATTGCGAAGTAGCATGGACATCACTTGGGTCAGGAGGTAGAAAAGAGCGACTAACCATACCTACAAGTTGAAGAGCCTGGTGCAATTCATCTCTGACCTTGGCAATTGTTTGAAATTCCTCTACATTTAGGTGATACCAGTTTGTAGCTTCCATAGCTAAGTAATTTTAAGTTTCTGCACCAAGGGCTTTATACTTAGCCCCTGAACAATAATTGAAAACCCCACTACCACATAAGTAATAAATACGATTAAATCGCGCTCCGGGATTTCTCCAACTGAAAGTGCAAGTGCTACAGAGATACCTCCGCGCAGTCCACCCCAGGTAAGCATTGCCGCTGTTTTCGTTTTGGATATGGTATCATTTTTGAAAAAAGTGATCGGAAGGCTAACAGAAATAAACCTTGCGATTAGTACAATCACTATAGAGGCAATTCCGGCTATCAAAAATGGTAGTTTAAATGTTAGGATTAAAACTTCTAACCCGATAAGTACAAATAGCACTGCGTTTAAAATGTCATCTAGCATCTCCCAAAAAAGATGTAAATGCTGTTTTGAAGCTTCGGTATAGTCAGCAGAGTTTATTTTATGCCCAATATACAAACCGGCCACTACCATAGCCAAAGGGCCTGATACATGTATTATGGAAGCCAGGGAATACCCTCCCATAGCAATAGCCAAGGTAATTAAAACCTCAATTTTCGGAGCATCCTGAACAGATTTTAGCAAGAGGTGCCCTACGAACCCAAGAACCAATCCGTATATTATACCTCCTCCGGCTTCTTCGGCTAATAATATTAGTATCTCTTGACCTTCAAAATGCGCCACCCCCTTTTCAGCTATCATCAAAATACTCAGAAACACCACTACGCCTACGCCATCATTAAAAAGTGATTCACCGGAAATTTTTAACTCAAGACTTTTTTTAACCTTAGCTTCTTTTAAAATAGCCAAAACGGCAATAGGGTCGGTAGGGGAGATCAATGCACCAAATAGCAGACAATATATAAATCCCATGGGCAAACCAATAAGCTGCAGCAGATAGTAGATTGCTGTTCCTACCAGAAATGTTGAGATCAAAACGCCCAAAGTAGCAAAGATGAAGACTGGCACCCGTTCTTTACTGAGTTCCTTAAGATTGGTGTGCATCGCTCCAGCGAAGAGCAGAAAACTCAACATAACATTAAGCAGTATTTCTCTGAAGTTCACCTCTTCAATAACAGCGCATATTTGTATGAAGATATCGTTGCGCACCTGTTGTACCCAAACCATGACCGCAGCCGTGATCAAAGCCAGGATCATCAACCCAATGGTGGTGGGCAGCTTTAAGAATTTGTGATTGATATAGCTAAAAAAAGCTGCTAGTGAAACAATGATACCAAAGCTTTGGAACATAACTTCTAGATCAAAGCTACATCAGCAATCACCTCGACCATGGCTGGTCCATTATGTGCAAAGGCCTTTTCCATGGCCTCGTCCAGTTGGTCTTTTTCGGTTACTCGAATGCCCAAGGCACCGCAATTATTTGCAAAGTCTGCAAAATTGGGGTTGTGAAGAGAAGTTTTCCATACATCAAACTCTCCAGCTCGCTGCTCTTTTGATATCTTACCTAGTTCTGAGTTATTGGTTAAGATCAGCTTTATAGGCATATTGTACTTAACCGCTGTGGTCATTTCTCCAAGGTATTGGGTAAAACCACCATCCCCTGCTACAGCAACAATGGGCCGATCCGGTGCTGCTGCCCAAGCTCCCATAGCTGCAGAAAAACCAAAGCCGATGGAACCCAAATATCCCGACATCAAAATGGACTGATTGGTAGGTTCAAAATAACGTCCAAAGGAATAGGTGTTGTTGCCTACATCCACTGCGATCACCGCATTTTCAGGTACATGGCGGTTCATGGCATCAAAAATTGCTATGGAACTTACCCCTTTGCCCCGATCCTCCAGCAGTCGTTTTGCTTTTTCCTTTTTCCAGATCTCCCACCTTTGCGCTACCTCAGGTTTTTGATCGACAGTATCGGTTTGCCCCTTCAGCTTTTCCTGGAAAATTTCAATAGTAACACTTATCTCACCCCAAACAGCAGCATCAATTGAGTGAAATTTACTTAACGCCAGAGGGTCGAAATCAACCTGAATAGTAGGGAGTTTTGGGGTGATACCAGTATGGTTGGAAAAGGAGGCGCCAAATACGCACAGCAAGTCAGGCTCATTCATAAACCAGCTGGCGATGGGCGTACCACTTCTCCCCAGTACCCCGCAACCCAAAGGGTGGTGGTCGGAGATAAGGCCTTTTCCTTTAAAGGTGGTTAAGACCGGTGCATTCAAACTTTCGGCAAAAGCTGTGATGTTATCCATATTGAACCGAGCGCCATGCCCCACTATAATTACCGGCCGTTTCGATTTTTTCAATAGTCCCACCGCTTCGTCGACCGCCGCTTGTGGAGGAGCAATTTCCAGAGAGGTAATGCGTCCTTGAGGCCCTGAAGCCTTCTTATGCGGATCTACTTTTAATACCTGCACTTCATCGGGAAAGGTTAGATGCGCAACATCCCGGTT
>JBPCUG010000387.1:0-3435 GCA_051011275.1 Cyclobacteriaceae bacterium
TCTAGCTGACCAATTTAAAGTGATTATAATTAATAATAAAAGCCTCTGAATTAAGGAGGGAGTTTGTAACTAAACAAACTCCCTCCTTCAATGCATGAACTGCTATACTAAATAAATTTAGTATCCAGCATTTTGAGTAAGTGTCCCAGCAGAACGATCGATTTCTGATTGGGGAAATGGGAACAGGACAAATTTAGCATCCCAGTCACTTCCAAAAATGGTGGGTCCCAAATCCCAGCGCACAATATCAAACCATCGATGCGGTTCTAAAGCCATTTCGACTCGCTTCTCTTGTTGCAAATCGGCCAGGGTAGCTGTACCAGGCAAGTCTCCCAAACCAGCCCGACTCCTTATATCGTTGATTTGAATGGTTGCATCTGCATCTCTACTGGACATCAGTAAAGCTTCTGCATACAACAACTTTAATTCTGCAAAACGGAACCAGCGTTCGTTGTTAAAATCAGCCTGTTGATTGGGTGAATGGTTTGCAGATACGGTATTTCGCGGACCCCGGTACTTCTTCAAGGTTAGCCCAGTCGAAGACCAAGTGTCATCATAGGGAGTAGGATCGCCCGGAAAAGTATAGTACATATCCCCTGGTTCATATAATGTAACCCCTTTACGCAGATCCCCAGCCTCGAAGGCGTTAAGAAGATCATCGGTAGGTGCCCACCAGCCAACTTTGCCCCCTGGGGCACCGTTACCGGCATCCCAGTACCAGCCACGTGCAGTTCCCTGGGAAGCTTTAAAATTTTCAGAATGCGTATCGTCAAATACCCATAAATTGTCGTCAGAAAATGGACCTCCATATTGTACCTCAAATATAGACTCTGCGTTGTTCTCATTGTCAAAGGCAAAGACATCTTCAAAATTGGGCAATAAAGAATAGGGACCATTGGTTATTACGTCCTCAAACGCGGTAATTGCACCGGCCCAATCTTGTTGCCAAACATTCACCTTTCCTATATAGGACTTTGCTGCCCAAGCAGTGACCCTTCCGGCATTTTCAGGGCCCCATGCATCTGGTAAGTTGCTTGCTGCCGCTGCAAAATCGGCAAGGATAAAGGTGTACAAGTCATTCTGAGCGGCATTGGGAAGGGCCTGATCATTTAGGTCTTTACGAACTTGATCGGCAATCGGTGGTGTGCCAAACATTTTCAAAGCCTGAAAATGGAACCATGCCCGTAAGAATTTTGCTTCACCCTCAAAACTAGACTTTTGCTCAGCTGACAACTCATTTTCGCCTTCCAGGTTTTCCAGGACCAAATTGGCCCTGAGAACACCTTCGTAAATTTGGGTATAGACCGCACCATAAGGTATATCACTGGCCCTGATAAACAAATTGTCAACATCTCTTGAAATTCCATCAGATTGTTGCGCATCGGCAGCTACGTCATCGGTAATGGTCATAGTGATCTTCCAAAACTCCCCCCTTTCGGATAAGGTCTCTGTACTGGTGCCCCAAAAATCCTGAATGGATGCATAAGAGGCAAAAATAGCTCCGTCAAAATCGGCGGCCGTCTTATAAAAGGTTGCGGTGGTAACCCGATCCAAAGGAAGCAGATCCAGGTCATTGCAAGAATTGAATGCAATAAAGACCATTAATAAGCATGCTATCTTTTTCATGATACTTGAGTTATTATTCTTTTTCATAGTTCAACGATTAAAAGGTAATCTGCCATCCAACCTGCCATATCCTAGGTTGTGGCGAAGCGCCGCCATCCTGTCCAGTGGCCAAAGGAAACTCTCCTTTTTGAAAACTTTGTGACCGGCCCACTTCGGGATCGAAACCTAGGTAGTCGGTGAAGGTAGCTAAGTTTTGCACCCCGATATAGGCTCGTACATGTGATATAAAATCAATGCTTTCCAAAATATCCGGAGGAATAGTGTAACCTAATTGCACATTTTTGATTCTCAAATAACCGGCGTCTTCGATCCATCGATCAGAATATCGTCGGTTCCCATTGGGATCGCTTTCGGTAAGCCTGGGTATTTCGTTACTAGTTCCTGCACCGGTCCAACGGTTCAAAACTCGGGCACTCATATTACTGTTGCCTGCCAAAGCCTCAATGTTACTTCTTGCTTCATTATATATTTGCCGGTCGCCCACTCCTCTCAATAACACGGAAAGATCAAATCCCTTATAACCAGCATTGAGCTGAGCACCATAGAAAAATCCTGGTATCGGGCTCCCCAGAACAGTTCGATCATCTGCATCGACCATACCATCGTTATTTACATCCACAAATCGAATATCTCCTGGTTCCAGCCCGCCGGAAAAAGCATCCGGAATAGCAGAATTTACCTCTTCCTGGGTTTGATATATGCCGTCGGTTTTATAACCGTAAAAATGGCCCAATGATTCCCCAACAATGGTACGGTGAGTTTGCTGACCGGAAATACCGGAAATGATACTGGGAACCTCTCCCAAATCCAGGACCTCATTACTTACCGTGGTAATATTACCAGAAATACCATAAGTCCATTCACCTACCCGATTCTGATAGCCGGCGGACAATTCAATACCTTGGTTACGGATCTCCCCTACATTAGCATCTGCAGGGAGGAAATAACCGGACACAAATGGTAACGGCAAACCAATTAATACATCTTTTGACGTCTTATTATAATAATCAAAGGTTACATCTATTTTTCCCTCAAGTAAACTGGCATCAAATCCCAGATTGATCTGGTTACTGGTTTCCCATTTTAATGCAGCATTGGCAAAATTAACTGGCGCCGGCCCGCGGCTCACCACCTGACCATCCCCAACTATATAGAATATTGTGGACTGTAAGGCACTGAGGAATGCAAAATTTACCCCGGTAAATTGGTTTCCGGATTGTCCCCAACCGGCCCGAATCTTCAAGTCATCAAAGAGTTCCCCCTGAGGGAAGAATGCTTCTTCGCTGATCCTCCACCCAACAGAACCTGATAGAAACACGTCGTCACGATTGTCTTCAGCAAACCTTGAAGTGGCGTCCCGGCGTACATTGACTGTGGCAAGGTATTTATTCTGGTAGACATAGTTGATCCTACCTAGAAGCCCCTTCAAAGCCCATAAATCGGCTTCGTTAGCAGCTGCAACAGCTGTACCGGTGGCCGGAAAATTGGTGTTAAACAGGTTCCTTCCCTGTATCCTAACTTTATCAAAGCGGAAATTAGTTTCCTCATAACCCAGCAACGCAGTTAAATCATGTTCCCCGAAAGTTTTAGTGTAAGTAAGCGTGTTAGTCCAGTTTGTAGTACGTTCAATAGGTCTGGAACTAATTCCTAAGGATTGTCGGATAGAGTTCCCGTCAAAGGAAGTCTCAAACTGGGTAATACCTGCATCACCTACATTGTAGTCAATTCCTCCAGACATTCTGAACTTCAATCCATCTATGATCTCAAATTCCCCATAAACATTTCCTAAGATCTTGGTGGTAGCAATAG
>JBPCUG010000388.1:0-7847 GCA_051011275.1 Cyclobacteriaceae bacterium
ACCAAAATGCATTCGGATCTCCATCGAGGATCTCTATATTATCAAGATCCATAGTTGGGCCAGCTTCCTCCATCGGGGATAGCAATGCAAGCTGTTCAATATCACCAGCAAACCCAACTCCCGAGAATACCGCTACATTGTCGAAATAAATTGTAAAATCGAAACTAGCCCGATCCACGACTATTCTAAGGTCGAAATAGCCGGTAGGAATTGAAGCGTTTACCGAAACAAAATTGCCAGCAGTAGCTTCTAATACGTCGATAGTTCCGTTGGCATTAAACCTCAGCCGAGTATTTACTGAACCTGCTGAAGGGGATTGAGGTATTATTTCCCAAGTCACACCTTCTCCCTCCAGCTGAACCCTGGCGGAAAAGGAAGAAAAAACCTCATTGCCGATAGGTACGGTTGGACTTAAGGCCAGCGGAGTAGCTGGTTGGTTAGGACCATTGCCGTCTGAAACCCCACGGAGGTGCTGCGACCCATCGGACGGGTTGACATCCGAAACAATCCAATTGTCAGCAAAACGAGCAAACCAACCTTGTTGGTCCAGAATATCCCCTAGTTCAAAATCTTCGAAATCGGTTGAATACTGGGTAGTTACTACTTTATTAACGGTACCGTTAGCACTTACTATAGCTTTCGAAAGTGATGATCCTCCAGAGCCGACCGTTACCTTCTTAAACCCGTTTTGCAAGATGCTTTGCTTAGTTATATCTACTCGACTATTAAACTCTTCGTTCATTTCCCCAATGCTTACCACAAAATCCAGGTCGGCATCCCCCTCATTGGCTACGCTGAGTAGTTCGGTATCAGTTGAAAATTGAGTAAGCGTTTTATCAACTGACTCTGGGTTTACAGTGATTACCGGAGCCTCTGTGCCGTCCAACACCCTTAACTGGACTGGGACTCGAATATCTGAATCTGGAAAATCCGCAAGTGCTACTAATATTTCAGTATTAAATACACCCTTGCTCTGATCTGTGGCATCAAAGTTCACGGTAATGTCTGTACTTTCAGCACCGGCCAAGACTCCAGACATGGGATCGATCGAAAGCCAATCTACCGCTGGATCAATTGAAAGCTCAAATTCAATCGGTTCCAGGGTTATATTGCTAAGCGTTAGTAGCTGACTAGAACTTTCATCTACAAACAACTCTTCTTGTAAGGAATTGGGGACAGTAATGATTGGATCAAAATCAGCGTCGTTAATTCCCCAGCCCATATCCCTAAAGAATCCGCGGGTATTTGCACCTACATCATGTATAGACTCTGCTTGACCAACAGCCGGTGTCATTAATGAATTGGGATGGCCAGCAGGAAAGGTTTGCTCGTCCCAGTGAGAATAGCTTGATCCTCCTTGATAAGGATTAGGCGCAAATATTTTCGATCTATCGCCACCATTCCCAGCTAACGTGCTAGGTCCATTTACAAACAGATCATTGCCGGTAAGAACGTTAGCTAGCTCCAATGACGGATCTGGTAGGCTTGAAATTGCCGTGCCATCACCCAGCTCAACAAAATCAGAATATATAGAGATCAAGGGTGGGTCAAAAATTCTTATTGAACCGTTGCCAGTTGCAGGATCAAAACTACTGAAGCCGACAAAGCCCAAACCATGGCCGATCTCATGCAGGGCTACGGTTACAAAATCGAACTCACCAGGGCCTGGATTCATATCGTTGCCAAAGTACCAATTGACTCCATTGCCTAAATTCACCACAAGATCCGGGGCATTAGGATCGCCTACTAAATCTTCTCCAGCTAATGATTCTGCTAGTGCTGATGGATACCAAACACCAGGTACTGGAGCATTGGGAAAATCACTGAAAATATTTGTAGGACCAGCTGAGGCCAATACTCCCGGGCCTAAATTGGCAAAATCAGCAGCAATATTTATTGGCACATCTGATACAACCGTAGAGGCCCAGATGTCGATGGCGAATTGGAAGGCCGCCATGGCGTCAGGATTAGCCTGCGCCCCCGGTCCAAAAGTGACATTAATGGTGGCGGTTTGAGCCAAGGCGCTTGACCGCATCATGCGGTTGGACTTTTTGTCGAATGAGAAATGTTTATTTTTAACTTTGGTATTAAAGGACTCGTATACTGCTGGCAACTCACAGGTAATGAAGCCTGGAAGACGCTTATGACCTGGGTGGTTTTGACCGTTCACCTGGTTTATTGTCACAAAACTGCATAGCCAAGCTAAAATGATTAGACTTCCGATCCTGGAAAGCCTTGAACTGTGGGACTTAATCTTAAATAATAGTACTGAAAATAAGTTGAGGTGCTGCATAGCGTTTAAGGTTAAGGGGTTATTATGTTGTTTTGGTAATACAACCGGTGGTTTGGCAACCGGGACGCTTAAGGTAGGGACATTCGCCAGGATTGTAAATACCGATTTTTAGGTATTTTGGATAATATCGGCATCCAATTAGTTAACAATTTTTTAACCTCAATTGGTGGCTATATTTCCCAAATATTTCGCTAAATTGTCGTTTACCAGCGATCAAAAAAACATGTTGTACCATCTAGTTGGCGCTTCTTCAGAAGCAGCTATCACTTCCCGTTCAGTTGTACCAGAAAAGTCAATTACCACCAGGGAAGTTGCTCCCGAGGTTTTCAGCATCGGCCCGCATTTCGTCTACATCGTTGATCATAACCTCGGAGTCATAACTCAAGTAGGTCAGGCATTTACTGACATTTTAGGTTATGATGCTCAAGTATTATTGAAGACAGGCGTGGACTTCTTTTATCAGATCACTCATCCTGATGATAAAAGCCAAATGATGAAGGACAATGAGCTGGCCTGGTTGATAGCAAAGCGATTGAAACCTGAAACTCGGAAAAAGATAAGAATGAGCAGTAGCAGTCGTTTTAGACGAAAGGATGGCTCTTATTTAAGCATACTTAATCAATCGAAAATCATACAAACAGATGAGAATGGTGAAATCCTGCTAACCTTAAATGTTTGCACTGATACCAGCAATTGGCAACGCAAGGATGGACAGTCTTTTAGCGTTGACTTACAAGAAGATCAGAATGCATTTGTTCGCTTAACAAATGAGCAACACAATCCGGCTTTATTCAGTAGAAGGGAGAAAGACGTGCTTCGGCTTCTAGTGAATGGACATAATAGTAAATCAATATCAGATAAACTTTCTATTAGTTATCACACAGTAAATACACATAGAAAGAATATGCTGAGGAAAATCAATTTCAAGAATACTTCCGAGCTTATAGCCTATGCTATCACCAATGGTTTGATATAGTACACTTTTTAATGGACCGATATTGTGAGGTTTTTTTTCGCCTTATTTATAATTATATTTTTAGCAACTGCAGCATTTCATTGCAAAGAGGCAGAGGTAATTGATCCGAGAGACCAATTAGTTGGCTCCTATGATATGGCCCAGATTTGCAATGACCAGACCGGAGATAGCTTAAGGTATCAGGTGGCGGTAAATAAATCACCGGAGTTCAACGATCGCGTGATCGTAGATAATTTTGGTGGTTATGGACAGGGCAATTTTCTCCTTGTTACAGTAGCCTCCGATCAATCCCTGTCTATTCCCTCCCAGGAAATCGCGGTCGGTTTGTTAGGCAAAGCTACTATTGACGGCTCTGGTCAATGGAATGACGACGTATTATTTTTTGACTTTAGAGTTTTCATTTCCGGAATTGTAGATACACAATGTAAATCGCAAGGTAGTAAGCTATAGCTGTTCAGCAGGTATTGCTTATATTGCATCTGCTTCGCCCTGTGCATTTATGAGTCACCTTACATTGTTTGAGTTGGTACACCAGGTAAAAACTACCTTGGATAATAACCTGGATGATTCTTATTGGGTGATCGCTGAGATCGGCGAGATGCGCGTGAATCAAAAAGGCCATTGTTATCTCGAGTTGGTAGAGAAAGAAGGAGCTTATCTTACTGCAAAATTGAGAGCCAATATTTGGTCAAGCACTTATAGAAACCTTAGTGCTTGGTTTGTTTCAGTTACCAGTCAAAAACTTAAGGCCGGAATGAAAATTCTAGCCCAGGTTTCTGTTCAGTATCATGAGGTTTATGGTCTCAGTTTATTGGTTACGGACCTAGATCCCAATTTCACCTTGGGAGAAAGGGCTCGAAGAAAACAGGAAGTGATCCGACGCTTGCATGATGAAGGAGTCATAGATCTAAATAAGGAGCTTGCTTTACCTTTGGTGCCACAGAGAGTGGCCGTCATCAGTGCCCCAACTGCCGCTGGCTATGGCGATTTTGTTGATCAATTAGCTAATAACCCTGCTGGTTATTCCTTCACATACAAACTGTTTAAGGCAGTAATGCAGGGCGATGAAGCTGAAGCATCAATAATAAATGCATTCGAAAAAGTCTATAAGCGCATAAGCGAATACGATCTTGTGGTATTGCTTAGAGGTGGGGGTTCGCAAGTGGATTTAGATTGTTTTGATAGCTACACTTTAGCAAGGGCTCTGGCACAGTTTCCATTGCCAGTGGTTACGGGTATTGGACATGAAAGAGATGAAACTATCGTGGATCTGGTGGCCCATACTAAAACCAAGACACCCACTGCAGCCGCAGCATTTTTAGTTAGTTGCTTCCAAGCTTTTGATGAACGTCTAGGCCTACTTGAATCGCAGTTGGAAAGCCTCCTGCTGGACCAAATAAGTCAGGAACAAAAGGACCTCCAATTGGTGGGACAAAGATTGAGAATGGCTACAAAGAACATCACTTGGCAAGTGCAAGGTAAAATGGAAGAATTAAGGCAAAAGATGATATTTGCCAGCCATAAAAGTTTCGAAACAGAACAGCAAAAGTGCAATGAATACAATCGATATTTTAAAAACAAATCAGCAAGCGAGCTACAGTATGCAGAACAAAATCTAGATCATTTAGAGAAAGCGATCCAATTGCTGAGCCCGCGAAATATTTTGAAAAGAGGGTATACATTGACCTACTTCAATGGCAAATTACTGAAAGACAAAACCAGAATAGGTCATGGCGATGTTCTTCAGACCAAGACATTAACAAAAACCATCATAAGTAAAGTGGAAGATATAAAATGAGCAAGAAGAAGCCAAGCTACCGCGAGGCCCTGGAAAGGGTTGAGGCCATAGTGGCTCAGATCGAGCAAGAAGCACCCGACATTGACCAACTTTCCGACTTGGTAAAAGAAGCTATGACCCAGCTGAAGTATTGCAAAGCCAAGCTGAAGGCTACTGAGGAAGATTTGGAGAAGGCGATGAAGGATCTAGATGAGTAGAACCTGTATCCATAATGATATCTAGGTCTGAGTTCCCAAAGTGAAAAACTAACTGGATCGGTTTCATGTGTGAAGGCACCTTAGACACCCGAAGGTTTTTAAAACTTAGGATGTCTAATGGACCATCTATTTCTTGACCATGGCAAGTTCAGGCTTATCCGGGCTTGTCATTATCTGATTGAGCGTGCGTATCATTCTCCGTCGGTTTGCCAGGGTAATTTCGGATGATGTGTTTTTTACTACCAAATTTTTAAAGGGTTGGTCCTTTGCAGTCAACGAAGATTGTATGCTATTTTGAAATTCCTTATATGTCAAGATGGTGTTTTCGTGACAGACGAAATAATCGAAATGAAAATGCTGTCGTGTCGCCTTGTCCGATTTATGGCAATTCGCATGGCTACTGGTTTCACGTCGTAGCAAACTAAACTCGCCTATATTGATCACCTCATAGATATAATATTTTCTCGCATTGGTAGACGGATCATGTGGAAGGGACTGATAGTGTCGCACCAATTTCAAATCCGCATCAAAAAGCGAAAACCCCTCAACTTGCAAAGCACTATAGGCGCTGACCCTACCATTTGTATAGGTAAGCAGCACCTCTTTTTCCGGTTCATAGCATACATAACTTTGAATAGCTTTTTGGTTATTTATTTTGATCGTACCTCTACTCCATCGTGCCTGGTTATATGGCTTTACTTTATTTAATTCCTCTGGAATAGGCCTGCTGTCGAACCGGTATTCATTATCTGACTGAGCAGTCACCGTGGCTTTTGTACTAACTGCCAATAGCCCAATTAACAATCCATAAAACATACTTTTCCTTACCATAGCTGATGCAATTTTTCATAAATTTTAAAGAGAAGCTTCCGTTGGAAACACTTGCCTGCAAAGAAGGGGCTAGTCTCGGAAGTACTTGTTATTAATGATGAAGGCAGTGATAGGTAACCTCTAGATACAGAACTATTGTTTAACGATGCACCTCCGTCTCAGTCACCAAATGGAGGTCTTCATTCGAAAAGTGTAGGAATACAACCAATAAAGGTTAGACCTGTGTCAGCCATTCGAGGTTTTGACACGTTTGTATTCATGATTCTATGCTCCCAAGTTGCAGCACTTCATACTCCAATACCAAACACCAATAGTAGGCTTTGCACCAATAATGAAGGTGAAACCAAGAATTAGGAGCCAACTTTCGAGCGATTAAACCCTCATAAGCACTTAGCATTGGAGCTAGGAAAAATGAGATAGCCCCTTCTAATCTTTCTGGCTTAGAGATGGGAAGGGGCTTTTGCCCCAATTTCAGTTGGGCAATAGCAACAAGAAGTTGATCGCCAGGATCGGTAACCAGCCCGGCCAAATGTCTAAGATCGGTGGTCATTTTACCTCTTATTTGGTTTAGTGCTGGGTGATTAAAGCTCTGGCAGAGGCGGGCGGCATGGTATAATATTAATGTGGCTTTCCCATAGTTTGGAGCAACATAATAGGGCTGGTTTAAGTGGTCGTTTGATGCTATTACTTCGCTTAGAAATAACAACGTATCTTCATCTCGTCGCTCAAACGGCATTTTATGTTTGAATATCAAATACATTAGATTGCATAAGGCACAGAAATCAAATTGAATGGCCATGTTTTTTCCAAAGAAGGTACTATAAACGCTCAAGCGCCGGTATTTTCTCGGTGTAGTTAGGTTCATTCGATTAGAAAGATTGGCATGTTGATCGAGTTTGGCTTTTAGCCAATGGAGCTCGTCAGCTGTAGGATTTGTGGTTAAATAAACCATTGCCGTGTCATCTATGTCATCGGGAACTAGAAAATGATCCAACCTCGACATGATACGGCCATGAGGAAAATGGTGGGGTGGATGGTTTTGCCAAAAACCGTAGGTCTTTAGTCCGTTCTTATTCTGATAAGCTGGATAGCAAGCAACTGCTTTTTTAGCTATGTTACTAGCTATGGTCTGATCCTCTGAAGACAACTTATCCTGAAGACTTTGTAAAATGAAAGTGATTGAAGCAGTAAAGAAAATGTTATTGTCTGGTCGCTTGTAGGGGAGATGGTGGTGATAGCGGTAGGAAGGAAAGAGCCCTGCCTGAAAATATTGATCTCCCACTGACTGCAAACCAGCGATCTTTTTTAATAAGCTATTAGGTGTATGCAATTACTCAATCAAACTTTATTCTTAAACTACTGCATAATACTAAGTTTTCAAACCTTTCTACTCTGAGGGTGCTTAACCAATTGTTGACCAAATGGATCCCATTGATACTCAATGTTCGTAGCCCCTCCTATGTCAACCTTTTCAGGCTGTATTTCTAAAAAGGCTTTTTCACCGGCAAATACTTCTTGTCCTAGTTGGTTTATGTTCACCACATCCTGGATAGAAAGTAACGCTTCCAACCGCTGTAGATATAAAAAATATTGCAAGTCTCCAAATCCATACCACCGATCTTGTTGCTGCAACGTCAAACCTACTAATTGTCTTTTCGAATAAATACCACTTGCTGCAATTTCTAAGATTTGTTTTTCCTGTTTGTTTAGGCCATTAACGGTGTTAGGAAACCGATTGTAATGCTCTTGCAT
>JBPCUG010000389.1:0-7189 GCA_051011275.1 Cyclobacteriaceae bacterium
TCCGTCCTGCTGACAATCAATTAGTACCATTTCTTTTCATTTTGTATATTGATTTAAGACCAAGCAACTAGTTATGAAGGGCTTAGCAATTACTTTCGTTTTCGTATTATACCTATTACAAATGCCACCCTCCATGGCACAGTACAGCCAAAAGGATACCGTGTTGGTGCAGCAACTACTCGACCAGGGTTATGCCTATGAAATAGGTCAGCCGGACAGCGCTCTTACGATCTATCAAAAGGCTTTTGAAATCAGTAATGAAATTGGCTATCATCTTGGTGCAGCGCGGGCTCTCAATTACCGGGGGATCGTTTTTTCCGACCAAGGAACATATGGTCAGGCGATGGATCACTATGAAAGAGCCATTGATTATTACCGAAAGGTACCCTACCCAGTGGGTGAAGCTTCGTGTCTAACAAATGAAGGTAACATATACCAGTATTTTAGTGATTACGCCAACGCCATAAAGTACTACCTGGAAAGTATAAAGATTTTGGAGACAGAGGGCGATACATCCAGGCTCATAATGGCATATGAAAACTTAGGGGGTATTTATAGCCAGTCTAATAATTGGAATAAGACCAGGGAATATTATGACAAAGCCCTACACTATGCAATGATGACCAAAGACACTTTAAATATTGGGTTCATCAATTCTGACTTATCATTGGTATACCTGGAAAACAAAGAGTATGGCAAAGCATTGCAGGCTCTGAAGATTGGATTAGAGGTTGGTCAACAGGTTCAGGATGATAGGCTCATCTATTATACCTATTTAAACTTTTACAACTATTACCAAAAACAAGACCAACTGTCGCAGGCAATTAAGTTTGCCAATAAAAGCCTAGACCAGGCTAAAAAATTAAACAACCCCTTTATGGAAAGCAAATCCTTAAGCCAGTTGGGCTATTTGTTCCTTACTAACGGCCAAGAAACCAAGGCCTTGGAAACCCTAGGACTTGCGATAGAGCTAGAGAAGAGGCAAGGGTATAAGAAACATTTAGTTGAAAGCTATAATCATTTATTCAAATTGTATCAGGCTCAGGGTCGTTCTACGGAGGCACTGGAGGCTTTTAGGTTATCCACCGCATATAATGATTCTATTTTGAACGAGGAGAAAGCCAAGTACATATTACTTTTAGAGCAGCAATATCAATCTGAAAAGAAAGAAAAGGAGATTGTTTTATTGGCCAAAGAAAAGGAGGTACAGCAAGCGGAGACCAAAAGACAGGCCACCTTAAAAAAGGCCTCCATGGGCGGGCTAGCGTTCGTGATATTGTTGGCCGCATTGGTGGTATACACTTTTTGGCAAAGGTTAAAAAACCAAAAGTTGTTGGCCACTAAAGATGCTGAGCTTAGCAAGGAAAACTTTCAAAAGCAAGTGGCACAACTGGAGATGAAGGCTCTCAGATCTCAGATGAATCCTCATTTTATTTTTAATAGTATGAACTCCATCAACAGCATGATCCTGGTTGATGATACTGAGAATGCTTCCAGGTATTTGACTAAGTTCTCAAAACTGGTAAGATTGATTTTGGAAAATTCCGAAAATTCAACCGTACGTCTGAAGGATGAGCTGGACATGCTTGAAACCTACATTCAGCTAGAAGCTAAGCGCTTTAATGGAAAGATCGACTATCAGTTTACCATAGATCCTGGAATTGATCAGGAAACTACCAAGGTGCCATCCATGGTACTGCAACCATTTATTGAAAACGCAATTTGGCATGGATTGATGCACAAGCAAGAGCCAGGATTGATCAAAATTATGTTGGAGGAACATGGGGACCAACTCCAATGCATCATCGAAGACAATGGTGTGGGGAGGGAGAAAGCATTACAGTTAAAAGAAAAAAAACTCCATCGGCAGAGATCGATGGGCCTCAAGCTAACCGAGGAAAGGCTAAAACTGTTGAATAAATCCGAGTTAAAAAAGCTGATCAATTTCACAGATCTTAAGGATAAAATGGACCGTGCATTAGGTACTCGCGTGAAAGTGATCATTCCAGTATCCTAATCATGATAAGGCCACCGTTATAACCTTTTATGGCTCTACGGTGCAAGGCCTTTCCCAAAGCATCGAACTGGGACAAAACCTTCTAACCGCTTCGATACATTTGTTGCGGTTAAGTGCTGACAATCAATTAGTACTGTATCAGATCATTTCGTATATTAATCGTGACAAACCAGCGTATTATGAAAGCCAGCAGCTTGCCCCTAATTATTATGGTTTTTTCTATCAGCCTAGCCTTAGGACAGAACCAAAGTCAAATCGATAGTCTTAAACAGGTTTTGGGTACCGCCAAAAAGGATACCAACAAGGTAAGTCTCTATCAAGCATTAAGCCACAGCTTGGTAAGGAGTGAATCCAATGCATCCCGAATGTATGCAGATAGTATGTTGGCTTTGGCAAAGGAGATAGGATTTGAAAAAGGGCAGTTTCAAGCTTATTATCAACTAGGTCTGGTCGATCGATTTGCGGGGAACTATAAAGAGGCCATGGGGCACTTTACAAACTGCTACGAATACCATCTACAAAATGGAGACTCTCTTGATTTGGCTCGATCTTTATTTCAGATGGGGATTTTGCATGACTATTTAGGTAACTATGACAAAAGCCTGGCATCTTTCCTGCAAACCAGCAAAATATATGAAGAGCAAAATGACACCTACGGTGTAGCCAGCACCAAGAACAGCATTGGGGTCATTTATATGCAATTAGGTAAGAACGATCTTGCGTTGACAAGTTTTGAGGAAGCAATTAAACTTCACGAGACTTTGAACAAGGAAACCGATATGGCCATTGGTCTACGAAACACCGGTACTATCTATGTCCAACAACAAAAATTTGACCAGGCCATAGAGCGATTTACCAAGTCGAAGGAGGTTCATCAAAAAGTAGGCAATAAATGGGGAGTGGCTAGTAATCTGTTGTCGTTGGGAGAAGTTAATAACTTGCAAAAGAAGTATGTTGAAGCGGTCGTATATTTCAAGGAGGCGATTGGCATTTATAGAGAACTGTCACGCAAAAAGGAGGTAATAGGCTGCAGCAACAAACTGGCTCAATCCTATCTTGATCAAAGACTTCCGGATAAGGCAATTCCTTACTTACAGGAATCAGTAAAAGTGTCTCAAGCTATTGAGAGTAAGCCATACTTACAAGAATCATTGCTTTTACTATCTGACGCATATGCCCAAAAAAGAGATTACAATAGCGCCTATGCTTTTCACAAGCAATATACCAAGGCAAAGGACAGTATTTTAACCGTTGAAAATTCACGTCACATTAATGAGTTACAGACAAAATATGAAACAGAGAAAAAGGAGCAAGCCATTGTAATACTAGGAAAAGAAAAAGAACTGCAGCAAGCGGAGACTAAAAGACAGGCGACCCTTAAAAAAGCTTCTTTGGGCGGACTCGCTTTTGTGATATTACTTGCAGGGTTTGTTCTATATACTTTTTGGCAGAGATTAAAAAATCAAAAATTATTGGCCACCAAGGATGCTGAGCTGAACAAGGAAAACTTCCAAAAGCAAGTATCCCAATTAGAAATGAAAGCCTTAAGGGCTCAGATGAATCCGCATTTTATCTTTAATAGTATGAACTCTATTAACAGCATGATACTAGTTGATGATACTGAGAATGCCTCCCGGTATTTAACCAAGTTCTCAAAGCTGGTGCGCTTGATCCTGGAAAATTCCGAGAATTCTACCGTCTCATTAAAAGATGAGCTGGAGATGCTGGAAACTTATATTCAACTGGAAGCCAAACGATTTGAAGGTAAGATCAACTACCAGTTTTCTATCGATCCGGAGATAGATCAAGAAACCACAAAGCTACCATCAATGGTGCTACAACCGTTTATTGAAAATGCCATTTGGCATGGGCTAAGGCATAAGCAAGATGAAGGTGTGCTCAAGATTATATTGAAGGAACAAGGAGACCAATTGAAATGTGTGATTGAAGACAACGGAATAGGAAGAGAGAAAGCCTTGGCATTAAAAGAGAAAAAACTGCACAAGCACAAGCCGATGGGGCTGAAGCTTACAGAGGAAAGATTAAAACTTTTGAATAAATCTGAGTTGAAAAAGTTGATCAATTTCACCGACCTCAAGGACAAAACAGACCGAGCCTTAGGTACACGGGTGGAAGTGATCATTCCAGTATCTTAATAATTATGATTAGAGCTATCATTATCGACGACGAACCAGGCAGTCTGCAAGCTTTAAAACTGTCATTGGGCAAATTCTGTCCTCAAGTAGATGTATTGGGCTGTTACGAAATACCTGAAGAAGGCCTGGCTGCTATTCGGTCAATACAGCCCGACTTACTGTTCCTAGATGTTCAAATGCCCTCAATGACTGGTTTTGACCTTTTAGAAGAGCTGGAGCAAATTGATTTTGAAATCATTTTTGTAACTGCGTATGACCAATACGCAATTAAGGCGATCAAGTTTAGTGCACTAGATTACTTGATGAAACCTGTAGATGTTGACGAGCTAACGGCAGCAATATCGAAAGTAGAAAATAGGCAGGACCTAAAAATGCAAGTGCACCAATATCGTTCTGTGATTGCCAACCTTAAAAGTTACGCAAACGGACTTGGGAAAATTGCTATTCCATCAATGGAGGGTATCATTTTTTTGGAGATCAAAGATATAGTTTATGGCCAGGCGGAGGGAAACTACACTAATTTGTTCTTACAAGATAAAGAAACGCTTGTGGTCACTAAAAGCCTTAAAGATTTTGAGACGCTACTTGACCAACAAGGTTTCTTCCGGGTGCACCACTCTTACCTAATTAATCTGAATCATATTCAAAAGTATGTAAAAGGAGAAGGCGGGTATGTGGAGTTAACTGGCGGTAGCAAAGTGGACATATCGCGTCGCAAGAAGGAAGAGTTTTTGAAAGCCTTAGAGCTGATTTAACCCGAACAATTCCCACCATAATCAACAGCCTGGGGATACATTCCCTAGCGATTTCTTCTATTTACAAGAACTATACAGCTAGTTTATACCTACAACACGCCTGAATAGCACTATTTCCAGTTATTAAATTATTCCTGCCAATTATCCTTCAAATCCGTTAGCTGCTTACTAAGGCTGGTTTTCACTCGACTCCCCCAATACTTTTGGAATATGCTTTGTGAGAGAGGGTCTCTCTCTAAGTTTTATTCAACGAAAATTTTACCACTATGAAAACAACAACAAACTTATTCATTGCAGTATTGCTACTGACATTAGCTAGTTGCACTTCCACTAACAAGATTCAAAACGCTCCTATGCATGCAGGTATATCCCGCACTTTTGAGTCTGACTACAATCAAACCTTGCAGGCTGCTCGAGAAGCTATGGTAGAATCGGGCACTGCTATTGAAAGTGCTTCTGAGGTTGATGATGGTAATTATATCATCATTGGTAAGCAAGGTACTTCAGCCTGGAGCTGGGGAGAAATGGTGCGCGTAGTAGTAACTAAAGTAAACGATGGTGAAACCACTGTTAGGGTCTATACTGAAAAGAAGATTTCTGTGAATGTCACTGCCAAAGGTGATTACTCCCAATCCATTCTGTCCAATATCGAGCTTAAGCTCAGAAATGCTTAAGCGGAACTAAATTGTTCAACTATTCTACAGTTCACTAAAAAAAATACAGTCATGAAAGTTTTAAGATCAATTCTTATAATGGCGGTTGCTATTCTGGGCTTCCAATGTGGGGAAGACCCGGTAGATCCACCACCGCCGCCTCCAGCGCCTGAAAATCAGCCACCAGGAGGTTTCACCGCAGCAGTAGAAATTAACCAAAACACTGCTGAGCTAAGTTGGACGGCCTCTGCAGATCCCGATGGGGATAACATTACCTACAGTGTTTTATTGGAAGATTCGCTGGTAAGTGAGCAAACAGAGACTAGTTTAGCATTGACCGATCTGGTTTTCGAGCGAGACTACCAGGGTAAGATAATTGCCGATGATGGCAATGGACATCAAGTTGAGACCACGTTCAATTTTACCACTGGATTTCTATGGTTGGGCTTTTACGAATTTAATAATGGGTCTGGAGATGGTTATTCCTATTCCTTCGATGATCAGGAATTACTAATAACTGCATTACGCACTCCCAACGGGGAGCCAAAGAATATCACCTACGATAGTAATGGCAACTTGTTTGCAGTGGGCAACATGACTTATACTCATAATGCCAATGGTTTGCTGACAACTATCAGCGACGGAACAGGCAAGGGTGATTTAGAGCTGCTTTATGATGATCAGGACCGAATTAACACGGTAAAGATCATACGTACTAATGCCAACAATAACTACATCGGGAATGTGACAATGACTTTCACTTATGATGGTATTGGTAACTTGGCAACTATCGATTGGCATCGAAGGTATACATCCGATAATACCAATGGGGCAATCAATAACTGGAACCGACGGCATTATGTTTATGACAATGCTGGAAATGTAACAGAGTTTCGGCTGGAAAATAGCACTGACGGTGTCACTTATCAGGAGTCACTAAAGGAACTATTTACCTATGACTTTGATCACAAGGATCCCTGGCATTCATTATTAACTCGCCAGCTGGGTTTTTCTTCAAGAGTTTATTTTGGTATTAGAGGTGAATTTGATCCTCAATCGGCGGTTCAGTATAATATTGAAGGCTATAGCATTAGGTTTCTCAAAAGTGAACACACTCTGATCGGTCACAAAATCTTTTCTAGCGGAGATCTGATCCTGGATTATACCTATGAGTACACTTACAATGAAACTGGGTATCCGGTTTCAGGAAAAGTACTAGTCGGAAGCAACGAGCAATTTCCAAAATGGACTTATAGTGACGTACTTTAGGACTAATTAAGAATCGAGTAGTTTTAACTTGTTGTTTAGTAGAAAAAAGTAGCTCAAATGCGAGCTGCTTTTTTTATTTTGCCGTTGGTAATGACTGAATGACTGAATGACTGAATGACTGAATGACTGAATGACTGAATGACTATGATAGGCGCTCTCCACGAATTTCACAATCAAACCTATTCTCAGGAATGGGCACAGCGATTTGAGGCTACGCCGGAACGACAGCGGCTTTTTACCGATATGGCAGATCTTTTGGAAGCTTCCATTCCTAAGGAGGCTACTGTTTTGGAGCTTGGCATTGGCCCCGGCTACCTGGCACAATACCTGTTGGAAAGG
>JBPCUG010000390.1:0-7200 GCA_051011275.1 Cyclobacteriaceae bacterium
GTCCCAGGCCTTTAGAGCCACCTGTAACGATGGCTACTTTTCCAGTAAGATCAAACTGTTTGATTCCGGGAAGC
The DNA here is from genome assembly GCA_051011275.1 of Cyclobacteriaceae bacterium. Classification (GTDB taxonomy): domain Bacteria; phylum Bacteroidota; class Bacteroidia; order Cytophagales; family Cyclobacteriaceae; genus JBPCUG01. The sequence continues at coordinate 75 of JBPCUG010000390.1, forward strand.
GGTTGGTCGGTCATAATTCAGCAATTGATGTAGTTGATGAAAATAGTAAAAAAATCCTAGCACCCCCGGCTTGAACCTAATTCATATACTTCTTTATAATATTTAGAAGGGTGTCTTCAGGGATAGTACGTCCTGCATATCTGTCCATCACTATTATCAGTTCGTTCACCATCATTTGATTAAACCCTAGTCGCAAGCCTAGCTCATGGCAGAGCGTTTTTTCTTCATTCGCGACAGCACCGTCAATCTTCATCAAGAATAGCATGTGATACAGAATATTCATTCGGTCCTTTTCCGATTTAGGAAATTCAAAGACCCAGTTTTCCGGATGTCTATCGATTTCGACCACATCCGATTCCGAAAGACCCAGCTTCGAGGCCACGTAATTGATAAACCGATCTTCATTAAGATGGTCACGGTCATCTGCTTCGGCCAACATTAGTAGTACTGCAATGTGGCTTCGTTTTAGATCTTCTTCTGTCGCCATGTTAGTCTGGGGTCTCGGTTTCGGGATTTCAGCTGTGCCTTAAATTACAATTTTTTGGCCTTCTTCAGCGCACTCAATTTCCAATTCATTTAGCCGCGAAAGCATCTCTGGACCTAGATGTGTTAGGACCATCCGCTTGCTTTTGAGCTTGTGTTGTTCCTTAAGAATCCTTTGATAACTCAAGTGAGAGGGCAGTTCGGTCTCGTAGAAATTACATTCACAAATAAAAAGATCGGCCCCTTCTGCTAGAGGCACCAAGTTTTCAGTCCATCCAGTATCCCCGGAGAAGGCCAGCACCTTATCATCAAAGCTAATTCTTAACCCATGTGGCAAGGCCTCCGGAACATGGACCATTTCGTAAGGTAGGATGCTAGCAGGGCCCAGATCTGAGTAATTTCCAACCTTATATTCGATAAACCGTATCGGAAATTTAAACTTGTCCAAATCTGTGCTAGGGTAAGTTAATTGCATGAGCTGCCTTACCCGATCGGCAACGCTTACAGGGCCCATAATTGTTAATGGCCGGCTCCTGGCAGTTTGGTATTGGGCATCAAGGATTAGATAAGGTAGGCCTCCAAAGTGATCACCGTGAAAGTGGCTCAAAACTATAGCATCTATTTGATCAGTAGATACCTGATGTCTTCTTAAAGCCTGCAATGCAGTTACACCACAGTCTATTAGAAATCGAAACGGATCAAGATTTACCAGGAAGCTTGTATGGTTACGGGCTCCACTAAAGAAGGCATCTCCACAGCCCAGCAATTGAATCTCCATAAATAATTAGGTTTTGACTTTACTGGCTATACGGGAAATTTATTGAAAAAGTACGAAGCAAGTTTAAATATTTACCTCAGCCCCGATCACCTGGTAGGCCTCCAAGTAATGACGTATCAGATGCCTCCAACTAAAATTTTCGGCTATCCTTTCTACCTCGTGTCTTTGTGCGATCCTTTCGCGCCGGCTGGAAGTAACCATGTCATACAAGTAATCGGCCAATTGGTCAGAAGCTAGTTCATCGCTTTGCTGGCCTCTGCGTACCACATGAATACCGGCAGTCTCATGATTAGGCAGATTCCTTAAAACAAAATCACCAAAACCGCATAGATCACTGGTTACCGCAGGGACTCCGCTGGCAATGCATTCTAACGGGGTATAACCCCAAGGCTCATAATAGCTGGGGAATATGCCTAAGTGACAGCCTCTTACAAATTGGGAGTATTCTATTCCAAATAGTGGATTTGTAGGAGCTATGAATTCTGGATGATAGACTACTTTGACTGGATCTTGAGGCTTATTGATCATCCCCAATTTTTGAAAACTTTGTAACACCTCATCCTGCTCTTGCTCTTTCAAATCATGGGTTACTACCTTAGGCAGTTCATGGTTTTTCCAGGATTGCACCGATCGTCTGAGCCGAAGCCTCCAATAGTCGTCAACAAAATCGTTAAGTGGTGGTAACCGATAGTCAGCGCTAGCAGCAGTGGAGTAAAATAGTTTATCCCGCACCTGTTTAATAATGGCATCACAGGTCTGCCGAATCTCCTCCATCACACCTCTTGACTGCAGGGTTTCCGGGTTGATGGAGTAACAAGGACGATTGGTCACTATAAACGTTACTACAGTCATGTCTACTTTTTCAGCTTTCATCTTGGCATTAAGCTTCTTCAGAGCTGATAAGGTAAGATCAAAGCCCTTGTTGCGAAATTCATACCGACCGGAAGTGAAAAAATACAAGGTACGGTCTAAGTTGAATGAATAACTTTGGAAAAAATGACCCATCACAAATTCGTGGATCTCCTCCTTGTATTGCTGATGTAAATTTTGAATTTCATGCCGGATCTCAAATTTTCTAATACTCAACCCATTGGGTAGGATCTGATCCGGCTTTCGTCCCACTAAATGCTCACACTCCTTTGCAGTAACTTTACTTACGGTGGTAAAAACATCCGCGGCATGAGCTGCAATCCTTTCAAATCTCACCTCTGCATCAATGCCAAATCTCTTAGCCTCCACCTCCCAATCAAAAAAGGGCATGTGATTGTAAAAATCAGGGCTGTTCATAGCCAAGTACCGTCCCAATATTGTCGCATGCGTGGTGAAAACTGTTTTTACATTTTTTAGGTTCTTTTTTATATCAGCTACAGGGGTGCCTGCCATCCATTCATGAAAGTGCGCTACTAGGCTAAGTTTAGATTTCTTTTTGTTCGCCTTATCCAGATGAGTGAGGAACACCTTTATCAAATGCCCAAACGCAACCACCTCGTCGATCAGTGCGTTTTGCTCCGGTAATGATATCTGGTGGTTCTCCCAGATGAAGTATTTGATCTCAGCCAGTTTGTTCTTCACGCATGCAGGATTTAGCAGCACTACTTTTGGCCGGCCAGCCACCAACCATCTTCCGTAGTAAACCTCGAACCCTTCTTTGACCATATGAGCGGTGGCAACGGCAAAGATATCATCGGAGTCTTCAACCGGCTCAAACTCAGCCATCACCTCTGAATGTATATAAGGTCCCACCAAGCAATAGTCAGCGCCAAACTGGCTTACCATCTCAGCCGCTTTTGAACGAATCACAGTATAAATCCCGCCAACTTGATTACAAACTTCCCAAGCAACTTCAACCAGGCAAGTTGTTGGCATTGCTTCGCTACTAGCATTGGGCATAAACTACTTATTTTAAGGTATATGGAAATACATAATGGAATAACTGCTTTAGGCAATATAGCAGTTATGTTTCTTCAAAGCAAGGCCTATAAATCCTTAGGGATTTAGTAGTACCTAAAACGAAAGAAGGTTATTTCGGTTGGGATAAGTGATGACTATCTTTTACCTATCTGGTAGAAAACTCCGGCATTGAAAGTCAATGAGTTAAAGGACCTTTTTTCCAGCCCCAGCTTTCCAATACCATATTGATAGTTAAGCCCAATTTGTCCTGAAAATTGTCTGGTAAAGTTATGAGCGATGCCGAACTCTCCACCAATAGAGCCCAAATTTATGGTGGAACGATCGGTGTTAGTTATCCTGTCAAACTCTTCCAATCGGTTGTCTTTGATCGTTATGAAGGAGTAGGTGAACTTCTGCTGCAAAAGTAAATCTAGGGTTGGACCACCTCCCAAATACACCGACCATCGGTCATTTAAGGATCCATAATATCGAAGGTACAAGGGTATTTGAAGGAGGGTATTATCAGTCCTGATTCGGTCAGGAGTCTCAGTGAAAGTATTAAAGTCGGGATACCCTTGAAGATCACTTTGATCGAACTGCTCATCATCAACATCGTCCAGTTTGTAGGTTAAGCGCTGAAAATTAATACCGGTGTGCAGATAGAAATCACGCTTTATTGGAGTCTCAAACATGACACTTACTCTTGAGCTCAGGAACCTTTCTCCTATATCCGGATCGGGGATCAATAAACCGGAGGATAAACCAGTTCGTAGATTTAACGGTTTTCTTTCTTTTCTCACGATCACTGGCGTCGGGTACAAATATCGCTCCTCAAAATCCAAGTCCATAGTTTCAGGCTGAGCGGCCAAGGGGTTGATGGTTTCGAGTGTGCTGATATTATGCAGCAGCCTTAAATCCTGATCTTTTTCAAGTTGCATTTTATTTAATAGCTCATAGTAATAAGCGGCAGCCTTTTTATAGTCATTCGTCACCTCCGATGGTGCTGCTACCACAACGCTGGGAACCGAGCTGGCATAATAATTCGGATAGCCACTGTAATGGCCTAAGGAACCTAATTTATTATTCCCTGCAAATGAAGACGATTCTGGACTCGAGGTATTGCTGCCAATATGCTCATAAATCTGAACAGTATCATAAACTGTAATGGTTTGCCCTTGCCCTTCTGCTTGCCCACTATTCACCACTTCGAATATGCTTTTCTTATCCTCCTTTATCTGCCATAAAATTGCAAGATTGACCAAGGTAAAGAGTCCTAAGGCGCTCACCAACAAGGCGCTTTTCCACCTAGCATACCACGGCATAGGCGCCAACAAGTCCAACCTGTAGTTTAAAGCACTCCAGGCCTGCGGATCGTATGGAGGCGATAGCTGGGATAACTTTTCCTGTATTTTTTTATCGAAGTCTTTATTATCCATAGTAAGTATGGTTTTTAACCGCTACCTCTTCGATCATCTTTTTGAGTCGCATCCGAGCCTTGAACAAATTTGACTTTGACGTCCCCTCGCTGATATTGAGCTTCTCTGAAATTTCTTTGTGGCTGTAACCTTCAATGGCATATAAATTAAATATCAACCGATAGCCGGGGGACAATTGGTTGATCATTTTAAGCAAATCCTCGACTGCCAACTGATCAATAGCCTCAGGTTTGATAAACTCTGTATGCACCTGAGTGATTTCCAAGGTGTGCTGGTAGCGTTGGTATTTTCTGTAGTGATCAATAGCAGTATTGACAAATATTCGCCGGGCCCAGGCTTTAAAAGAGCCTCCAGGACTCAATTGCCCCAGTTTGGCAAATATCTTTAGAAACCCGTCATTAAGGACTTCTTTTGCTTCGCTCTGATTTTGCGTGTAGCGCAGGCAGATACTCATTCCATAGGGGTATAGCAATTTAAATAGCGCTTTTTGCGCCGCACTGTTCCCTTTCCTGCATTTCCTAAGGATCGGATCTAATACGTTTTTGTCCTGAAGATCCAAATGTCCGTATTTTTCAGTTATATGACGGGTAGCGCCCATATTTCGTTGCCTTGCACATGGAATTTAATCATAATAGCACAGATAAACCACTTTGGCAGATATAAATGGTAGGCAACCAAAGCAAAACCACCCCCGTCTTATGGTCAGATTTAGGAAATACTATACTCGTGAAAAAACTTCTTTGGTCTGTTTTTATATTGGTTACTTTATTACTGATTTTTGGCCTATCCTCCTGTGGCCTCTTTGACGATGATACCCCACACCGAAATCTCACCTTTGAAGCAGCCATACTAAGCAGTAGCACTTGGGAGGTATCACTTTTTAAAAAGGGTGGAAAGGACCACAGCTCTCAATACAAAAAAGTCTTTTTAGAGTTTTTTCAGGATAATTACCTGATTGTTACTGATAGCTCCTGTACCACTCAAGAAGGAGAATGGGCATTGTCGACTGATAGCACATTGTTGGTGATCCGATTGAAAAATGATCGCTGGAAAGATCTTGATGATGAATGGGTGGTCACGGCTATTGACGACAATCAACTAAAGATAATCGACAACGACGCTCAAGAAGAATTCCATTTCATCGCAGTAGATGCAGTAGACACAGAATGTCTCGATTGCGGTGATATAACAGAAATACTGACTGATGGACCTTGGGTGGTTGACCATTATCGACGAGGCGATACTGTTGGTACACAACTTTTCTCCAGATTCTATTTTCGTTTTAAGAGCGATGGACAGTTCTTGATCGCCACTGATCAATCGGAGACCTGGGGTACTTGGCGAGTGATCGGTAATTGCAACAACATAAAAGTTGCTATTGACCAGGATGTATTCCCTCATAGCATTATGAATGAAGATTGGTTCATTCTGGAATTCACAAACCGTGAAATTATTCTTCGCGATGAACGCAGCAATATCATTGAAGAGATACGTCTAAGAAGAGGCTTACCTCCCAAAGATTGTCGGGAGCTGAAGGAAACATTGGGACAGGATGTGTGGCACATCGAGTCTTTCTCTGTGAATTATGGCGCTAGCGTAGCAGATGAATTTGCCGGTCTGACCCTCGCCTTTTCGCCTAACGATTCTCTGTCACTCGCTCCGATTGCCGGAGATGGATTGATCGGATCTTGGAAAATTGATGGTCAGGAATGCGAGTTCATCACCATACACGTGGATGAATCGGAGCTATATGAGGAACTAAAAGGAACATGGTTTATCAAAAAGATAACTCATGAACAGGTTGTATTGCTGCGTGAAGTTGGCTCGATCCTATTCGAAATGATCCTGGTAGTTGGTGAAGGCAGACCAGCCGCAATATGCGAGGAATTAATAGGGGTTCTTATAGGCGAATGGAAAGTGAGCCATTTCGATGAGGACGGGGATACAATTACAGGTGAATTCGAAAACTATGATTTTATTTTCAAAGAAGACGGTAGTCTGAAAGTAATTAGGGATGACGATCCCATCACCGGAAACTGGAGAATAGCCGGTTATTGTCAAAAACTAGCTATAGATATAAGTGGCTCTGGACGGCTGGATAAAGTGGATGAGGTCTGGATCATAACCGAAGTAAATAATGAGAAAATAAAATTAGTTTATGAAGACAACAATCACCGGAAAGAAATGCATCTAAAAGCAAAGTAATTTTTTTCCCACCTAAATAACCCGTTGATTTTTAAGTTTAGGTAGAGTGTCCCTGGCAAACATGAAAGCCAGGGCACTTCTTTTTAGTAGCTACTATACTTTTCAAACCATTCATCAATCACTCGCTCCGCAGTCTTATCGTAGGGAACAAATCGACGATCTTCTGCGCTGATGTTCTGAAGAGTGGTAGGCCATTTCCACCAATAAATACCTTTTATCCAATCTTGGTCTTGAATAGCATCAAAAACGATTTTATAGCATCTTGCCTGGTGTTCTTCATTGAACGCTCGATCCAGTATTTCTTCATGGGGATTCAACCACGGACGGTCCACGC
>JBPCUG010000391.1:0-3390 GCA_051011275.1 Cyclobacteriaceae bacterium
CTTTTCTAAAAATTTGCGGCGTTTCATACTGGAAAATATTATGGTCCCAGTCAAGATAAAAAATTGTAAGACTAACTTCCAAGAATCTTAAAGAAACCAGCTCATAATATAGAAGACCACTAATGCGAACATCACACCCAATGGAAAGGTCAAAATTAAAGCAGCGATCAATCCCCAAACCGGAGCAAACTTGATCACTACCAATCTGTAGATTAGGAATGCCATGAGGTTAAACCCTAAGAAATAAATGATCAATGCCGGTATATTTTGGGTGTCAAAAAAGCCCTTCAAGCTATAGTTGCCTTCATCTACGTAAACGATGAGCATACAGATCAATAGGCTGACTATTGGAATGATGAGGAATGGGTAGGTGGGGCGGGGGCTGGATTTTGATACTTCCATGGTTCGCGTTTCGGGTTACTGGTTACTGGTTACGAGTACATTGCAATTGGTAATTGTTAATTATTATTGCCTTTCTTTTTTTTCAGTCCATCTAAAAGCGACTGGAATTCATCACTAAAGTATTGATTAAACCAGGCATCGATCACATCTCTTCGAAAGCGCCACTCCTTGCCGATCTTAGCTGCCGGGATCTTTCCTTTTTGCGCCCAGATATAGATGGTTTGCGGTTTCATTTTTAAATACTTGGCCACTTCCTCAACCGTCATTATCTCGTCCATGTGTGTTGTCGTTGCGAGTTACGTTTAGCGGGTTAGTTGGCCTCGTCAGACTTTTCTTTTTTTGGTTCGAACAGCTCGCCGATGCCACCAAATATAGTTGAATAAAAATTCCCTTTGGTCTCGGTTCGAAATAATTCGAATGGCATATTCTTGCTGCCTACGAAAGGCCGCAGGTTCCAGGACAACTGTATGCCGACAAAGGCAAAGATCACTACCCAGATCCTAAAAACAGTCAACCCGATCTTGGGATAGATCTGGTTATTTTCAAAAGCACTTTTCAGGGCTTCCAAGACCACTCGCATACCGAAGAAGCCAGAAAAGATAAAAACAAAAACATGCAGCAATTGTAGAAACTGATAGTTGTCACCAGAAAGCTGGAAGTACAAGACGATAGGTGCAAAAGCCAGCATAATAGTGGTGGTCATGACAAACCCACTAAGTAAAATAAGCACTAACTGCTTCAAGGTGATCTTTGAGCCGAGCACCAACTGTACAATATAAAATGACGGTAAGCAAATGATCAATGTGGTCATCAAAAGTAACCAAAGCTTCACACCTGTAAGCAAGGATTGCTGCCAGCTGTTGTAGGAGCCCATGATGAGCCCATAGAAAAAGGTGAACAAAGCCATAAGAAGGACTTGCGCCAAAATCAGCTCCTTACCGCTGATTCCCTTATTGATCTTGTCAAAAAATGCTTCTCGATCCTGAAGCACCTCAAATGCTGCTTTAAAAGGTATGTTTTTCATAGTTAATAGATGTTTTGGGAAGGACAATCTATAGAATTATTTTATTATTTAATACTGTTTGTTACTGTTTACTAATATTTTGCGTAACCCAAGCAGGTTGTAGTAGTTGGCCCAAAGCAGTTGAAAATAAGGAAATTATAATCTAATTTACCCTTATGAAACATCTCAAAGAAATCACCCTAACACTCGCGATTCTCGCGTTTTGCTTTACCTATAGCCAGGCTCAATCTGCTTCAGGAAAATTATTAGAAAGCCTTTCCATGGAAAGCAAGATCTTAAAAAAAGCGGTCAACTATTGCATCTACCTCCCACCGGGATATGATATCTCTCAAAGAAGCTATCCCATCGTATACTTGCTTCACGGCTATACCGACAATGAAACCGGCTGGGTGCAATTTGGTGAGGCCCACATAGCAGCTGAGCAAGCGATCGTTTCCAGAGAGATCCCTCCTATGATTATTGTCATGCCTGACGCTGGGGTGACCTGGTACATCAATGACCATCAGGGAAATGTGCGCTATGAAGATATGTTCTTTCAGGAGTTCATCCCCTTTATCGAATCACAATATCGGGTAAGGGCAAAGAAGGAATTCCGTGGCATTGCCGGCTTATCAATGGGAGGCTATGGCAGCTTGATCTATGCATTAAAGCATCCTGATCTTTTTGCTGCAAGTGCTCCGTTAAGCGCTGCCATCTATACTGAAGAGGAAGTGGTTAACCACGAGCAGGAACGCTGGGAACGGATCGAATCGGTCATGTACGGTGCCGGAATAACAGGCCAAGACCGTATCACCGATCATTGGAAAGCCAACAATCCCCTGCATATCGCACAAAACTCAGATATAGAAAAACTGAAGACAGTTCGCTACTATTTTGACTGCGGCGATGATGACTTCTTATATAAAGGCAACGCAGCGGCCCATGTGCTCTTCCGGGACCTGGAGATACCACATGAATTCCGGGTAAGAGATGGCGCTCACAATTGGATCTACTGGCGCACTGGGATCGTCGATGCCCTAAAGTTTATCGGTGAAAGCTTTCATAGATAGCTTTGATTTTAAATTGCTATAAGGAGTACCCTTTGCCCAGTCCAGTGCTACACCGATAAAAAATTTACATTGGCTATTGCTAGGAAATAGTCATTCCACAGAGAACCCCAGAGAAGGCACAGGCTACACAGAGACTTTGCGAAACTCTAGATCCCTCTGTGAAACTCTGTGGCACAAATCTATTTTACCAGGACACTAATCAATTGAAAATTTATCCTTAGATTAAGGGTTGAATTTTTTTTGAAGCATTTGGACAAACCATATGCTTCTTTAACGGTATCTAAATCAGACCAACAATATGAACCTAAACCTAAGAGCCCAAGCGGAGAATACTTATGACGCCATCGTTGTCGGTTCAGGTATTAGCGGAGGATGGGCCGCCAAGGAGCTGAGCGAAAAAGGCCTTAAAACTTTGGTCTTGGAGCGTGGACGAAACGTAGAGCATGTAAAGGACTACCCCACTATGCATACCCCATCATGGGAACTGCCTTACCGAGATAGGGTGCCAGCTGAGGAGCTGAAGAAATATGAAAAACAAAATAGGACCGGTTACACTATCAAGCAATCAACCAAACATTGGTGGGTAAACGATCTTGAAAACCCCTATACCGAAACCAAGCGGTTTGATTGGATGCGCGGCTATCATGTTGGCGGTCGCTCCATTATGTGGGGCCGGCAAAGCTATCGACTAAGCGAGATGGACTTTGAAGCCAATGCTAAAGACGGTGTAGCAGTTCCCTGGCCCATCAGCTATAAAAAGATGGCGCCTTGGTACGATTATGTAGAGGCATTTGCCGGCATTAGTGGGCAAACTGAAGGAATACCCCAATTGCCTGACAGCAACTTCCTCCCTCCTATGGAATTGAGCTGTGCTGAGCAACATCTCAAATCAAAGATCGCGGAAAACTTTAACGG
>JBPCUG010000392.1:0-3768 GCA_051011275.1 Cyclobacteriaceae bacterium
GTTCGCTGAAATAACTATAAGCTTCTTCATAGTTTCCTTCTTCTAGCGCCGTTTCTCCCAGAAGCTTACCTATATAATCTATGCCTGGAATATAATTGGTTTGCCGGGCCACTTCCATTGACCTGGCAAAGTACTTATCGGCGGTTTCTCTGTCATTATAGGACTCACGGTAAATTCTCGCAATCATACCATAAGAATTGGCTAAAACAGGACTTATCAACTTCCTTTCCCGATATAGAGAATCAACTTTTATCAGCAGCTGCAAGATCTTTTCCTGATCCGCTTCTAAAGAGGATAGCCCATAATAACCATTAGCGATACCATCAACATAGTCGATTTCGATCGATTCCTGAAGCACCTGGTTGTAAAGAGACTTAGCCTCTTCCATTTTGTTTTGAAAAAGTTGATGGTTCGCCAGCCAGATTTTACTTTTTACTGCTTCCAGTTGCCAACCTTGCTTCAATGCGATGTTTAAAGCTTGCTTAAAATTGGTAATGGATAGTTCGGTATTATGCGTGATAAAAGAATAATATCCCTTATCGTGATGATGGTAATAGCCGGCTTTGGGATAGTGGTTCCTTCTAACCATAAAAGAAAGACTATCTAAGTGTTGCTTAGCCTTGGAAGGGTTTATGTGAACCAAGGAATCAAAGGCTTGGTGATGACGTTCTGTTAAAACTGAATCCGAATTAATTGATTGTGAAAAGCAGTAGCTTGGAATTAGAAATGCGAATGTTAAAATTTGTAGACGCGACATCACGGTTTATTCGGCTGCTTAAAATGAACGAAATAGGAACACAGTTTTGTAGGGACGATTAATAAGAGCTGCTGGACTTCACTAGCTTCCCGGTGTATCGGTTCCCATTCGTCTGAATTGGATTCAAATGCAATGTAGTGCAGTTTTTCCTTAACTAATTATACCAAATTTCAGCTCCAAATCAAAACAATACTCCCTGACAATCAATTGATATGGTAAGATTGACGCATACCAATTATTCCAAGGTTTAGATCAGAAACAGAACTATTTGTTCAACACGCTTTTGAGAAATATTTGAATTTCTTTCATCTCAAAATCCTCTGCCATTTTGGAAAGTTTATCAATGAACTCTTCGTACTTCTTATTATCATTCCCAGCTTTAATTTCCTTTAATTTTGCCAGAAAATTTCTTATATCTCCGACCTTAGCTGACTCCGACAGTTGTTTAATTTCTTCATATGGCGGAATAGCACTGGAAGCGGGATCGATGGTAGCCCCTTTCGTGTTCTTCACTCTGTTCGTATGTGATATATCATATACCCATTTAAGGTTTAGATGCTGATTTAGTTTTTCCAAAAGCTCATCCATCCTTATTGGCTTGGAAATAAAATCATCGCACCCCGCGTTTTTGCTTTGAGTTTTGTTCTCTTCAAACACACTCGCTGAAAGAGCAATAATTGGCAGGTTCTTGAATGTACTTGATTTTCTCAACTGCCGAGTGGCTTCAAAGCCATCATAGACTGGCATTACCATATCCATTAATATCAAATCGGGCTTTATACGGGACGCTTCAGATAGGGCGTGTTTACCATCTGAAGCTTCGGTAAGTTCAAATCCTATTGGTTCTAGCATGTTAACCAGCACAGATCGATTCTCTCGCTTGTCATCTACAATCAAAATTTTCTTAGACTCATTTGCATAACCCACAATTTGTCCTTGGGGCTTTAGGTCCGATCTTTTCACCTCAGTGATTTCCGGCACTTCAATCTCAAACCAAAACGTGCTTCCTTTGCCCGGCGAACTTTTAACCTTAAGTTCACCCCCCATCAGATCGACCAAAGTGCGAGATATGGCCAACCCCAATCCGGATCCTTCGAAAAAGGTCTCATATTTTACCTGTTCAAACGGATGAAATATTTCTTCCAATTTATCCGGCGCTATACCAATGCCAGTATCGCTAATTTGAAATTTAAGTTTACTGGTCTGTTTTGTTTTTTCCTGGCTAACCTGAAAGGTTACGCCGCCTTTTTTTGTAAATTTTATAGCGTTGCCGAGTAAATTTATTATGATTTGGCGAAGCTTTTTTTCATCGGCTTTCACAAACTTCGGCAGTTTCGTTGTCGGGCGGTAGTTGAAAGATAGTTGCTGTTGTTCCGCCCTGACAATGGCCATATCAATAATATTTCTCAAGAATTCCTTGAGGTCAAAATCAGATAATTCAAGTTCAACCTTGCCGGATTCGATTTTGGCCAAGTCTAGAATGTCATTTATCAGGGTCAGAAGGTGCTCACCACTTTGTTTGATGGTACTTATTCCTCGTATCTGTTTTTCAGTGAGGGATCTATCGCGTCTGAGGATTTGCGTGTAGCCTAAAATACCGTTAAGCGGTGTTCGCAGTTCATGGCTCATTCTGGCCAAGAATTCGCTTTTGGCGCGATTGGCTGCTTTAGCAGCATCTTCAGCTTGCTTGCGCTTTTCAATATCTACAATGATTGAGCGAGTGGCTACAATTTCTCCTTTCAAATTCCGAATAGGCTGCGCTGATACGCTTCCCCAGGCTAGACTGCCATCTGACTTAGAAAACTGCATTTCCTCGCTCATGCTTTCTTTCCCCTTCAGAAAACGCTTAAAGATCAATTTCACCCTGTCTTTTCCCGTGGGGCCGTCAGCCACTAGCTCAAGGAAACGTTTTTCCATAATTTCACTTAAGCTGTAGCCAAAAAATTCTAGTGCACGCTGGTTGGCTCTTTTGATACGGCCATGGGTGCTGGTTGAAATGTAAACATTTGGCGCCTCTTCATAAAGGGCGCGGTATGCCTCTTCACTGTCCTTAAGCTCAGTAGTTCTTTCTTCTACACGCACTTCTAATTCATCGTGCGCCTGTTGAAGTGCCACTTCTGCTTTTTTACGCTCCAACTCCGTGCTGCCCCTTGCGGCAAAAACTTCCAGAATCCTTACCACAGAGGAGCTGGCCGGTAGTGGCTCATTATGCATGATTACCAAGTGCCCGAGAACGGTGTTAGATGAATCATAAATCGGTAGACCTAGATAACTTTCCGCTCCCAATTTTTTTAGGTCGTTATCCTTCGGAAAACGGGACTGAACTTGATCTTGATGATGGCTAACTTCACCACTAATTACGCGCTCGCATGGGGTACCAGCTAACGGATAAGAGAAATTATCGCCGAAATGATCCCCTTTCCAAAAGGCCAATGTGCACACGGCCGTTCTGGTAGCATCAGTACATTCGGAAATAAATGCATATTTGACTTTCAAAGTAGCAGCCAGATGCCGTACCAGCGAACGAAAGAAATCCTCTCCGGTAACCGAGGCAGTACCTTCGGAAATAGCAAGCAAGGTTTCTTCTACTTTTTTCAGCTCGCCGATCTCCTGTTTCATCTCCTCATAGCGCCGCGCGTTCTCAAGTGCGATAGCGGTCTGCGACGATAAGATCTTGATAAATTCTACTTGGTCAGGAGTGAAGGCTCCTGCAGCGATCTCACTGGAAAGAGCTTGCATGGCTTTCAAGATGGTGTTTAATTTCGGCATGAAATTTTACCTTTCTTTCCTTATAAGATGAGAACAACACACAAATCGGCTTACTACAAAATAGTCAAATTATCTCAGATTTGTTATTCTTTCGCCTTTTTAACAATTTCAATATAATTTCAAACCTTCGATCTAATAAGGCAAAGACTGTAAGAATGGAGGAAAAAAGTACCATCCTAATTGTTGACGATACTCCTGCCAATATAAGGGTCCTATTAGATACCCTGAACCAACAAGAGTAC
>JBPCUG010000393.1:0-5441 GCA_051011275.1 Cyclobacteriaceae bacterium
AGATCCCGGTCACCTTTAAATCGTTGGTTGCATCAAAACGAACCACCTTGCCCATCGGATCTTCTTGGCCAAACAAGGCAGTGGCAGTAGACTTGGTTAGCACAATTGATTGTGACTCTTGTAAACAAGTCTTTACATCGCCGATAATCATTGGGTAACTGAACATGGTTAAGAAGTCTGATCCAATTTGAGCGCCATCCATGATCAGGACTTTGTCTTCCACGGTTAGATTATGCGGGCCCATCCAGTCAGAAACGACAACCCTTTCAATCCCAGGGACATCGGCTATGGCATCAGAAAGAGGCAATGAAGTAGCTCTGTAAGTAATTTTTTTTCCTTGCTCGGTATAGTTCATCATAACCTGATACAAGTTCTCATTCCCGTCCAAAAAACGGTCGTAAGAATATTCATATTGTACCCATAAGCCAATGATCAGGGCAACGGCCATCCCAGTAGCTAAGCCAACTATATTGATCAAAGAAAAGCCTTTGCTCTTCATTATATTCCTCCAGGCAATTTTGACATAGTTATGAAGCATAGTGGTCAAGTGCTTTAAGTGTTAATGGGTAATTGTTTTATTCATAGCGCAAGGCCCTTACCGGATTGCGAAAGACTGTTTTTATAATGTGATAGCTGATAGCAAAAAGAGCGATCATTAGAGCAATAGCCCCTGCGATTAAGAATATCTCTATAGTTATATTTACCCGATGCGCAAAATTGGCTAACCAAGTCTGCATCAAATACCAGGTTATCGGAATGGATATCAAGGAGGAAGCCATAACCAATAGGGCGTAATCCTTTGACAGGTAAATTAACAAGGTTCTTTCAGTTGCCCCCAGAACACGACGAATGCCAATTTCCTTTGTCCGATTCTGCATGGCCAAGGAAGCCAAGGCATACAACCCCAAACTCCCAAGGACAATCGCAAGTATGGTGGCGATATTGACTATCCTCCCAAGGTTTTGGTCACTACGATATTGTGCAGCCAATGTTTGGTCAACGAAGGTCAGCAAGAACTCCTCTCCACCGGTAATCTTATCCCAGACTTCCTTGATTTGGGATACAACATTTCCAAGGTTTTCAGCTTTGAGGCGCACCAATAATTTTGGTACCGCCGAAGTACTGATATCAATGTTCTCCATCCCGTTGAATATGATCATAGGGTCTAGCACCATAACCATTGGAGCTACTTCAGTGTATAGTGATGCATAATTAAAATCATCTACCACCCCAATCACTTCATGTGTGTCAAAACCTTTCCCTGGGATATGTTGACCTATCGGATTACCCCAACCATACTCTTTAGCAAATGCTTGGTTGACAATAATTGACTGCCTGGCATCTGATGGATTTTCGTCGGAAAAATTCCTACCAGAATGCAACCTAAGTTCGATAGAAGGGATGTAATCATCATCCACTACGTTTAGGTAAAAATTGCGATAGGTTCCTTCCTCATCAGTATAACCGATATAAGTCCAATCACCGGTACCGAAGTCGTGTGACGCTGCACTAGAGGACGCGACCCCCGGAAACCGTTGTAATTCATTTTTTATTTGTTCAGCTTGTGTGAATCCGGACCTGATCAGATCCGCAAGACCACCGGCCCCTGACACACTTAGAGGTATCACTGCCAATTGCTCCTTATTATAACCCAGGTCTTTATTCTGTAAATGCCTTAGTTGCCGTTGCATTACCAAAGTGCTGGAAATCAAAAAAATGGAGATCGCCAATTGCAAACCTACCAACACCTTCCTGAGCGTTTGCTTATTGTTCCCAATCAATTTTGAGCCTTTTAATATGCTTACAGGTTTAAAAGCGGATAGAAAATAGGCTGGATAACTGCCAGACACAAGACCGATCAATCCAATCATAATAAAGACTACTACTATAAAAAACGCATTGAAAGGAAGGTCCAACTCGGTACCCGACAAATCGTTAAATGTCGGAAGGAACATAAAGGCCAAAATTAATCCCAGGATCAATGATAGAGCAGCAACAATAACGGCTTCGCCGATAAATTGAAAGATCAATTGTGTTCGTTTGGCTCCAGCCACCTTTCGAATACCTACTTCTTTAGTCCTTTTCAATGAGCGACCAATAGCAAGGGTAACGAAATTAATGCAAGCCACTATCAACACTAATATTGCAATTGCCGAAAGGATATAAGAATATCTCGGGTTGCTTACCACCGCAATTCCGGCAGGATAGCTGGTATCCAGATGAATGGAAGTAAGCGATTGCAGGCCTACAGTATAGTTGCTGTTAGCATATGTCTCTTCTCCGAGGATCGACCTGAACAAACTAGGAAATTTGCCTTCTAATTGTTCCTGGTTGCTGCCTTCTTCGAGGAGGATATAGGTTTCCGGCAACACATTAAACCATGCCGAGGTAAGTACCTGATCACTATATAACTTAGTCAGGTTTAGTTCGGAAATAAGTAAACCAAATTGGATACTTGAATGCCTGGGGACGTTCTCAATAACCGCTTTAACTGCAAAATCTTCAAAATCCCCCCCGATACGAATGGAGATCACCCGGTTGATTGGATCCTGAGAGCCAAAATACTTTATGGCCATCTCCTTCGTAATTAGCACGTTATTTTGCCCTTGCAATGCCTTATCCGAATCACCGGCAGTCGCCTGGAAGTCAAAAACCTCTAAAAATTTTTGCCCCACAATAAGCACAGGATCAGAAAACTGATCTTCATCTATTTTGACAATTGAAGCCAAAGGCGTTAGTCGCACTTCAGCTTCCACCTCCGCGAAATTGTCCTTTAAAGCTGGACCAAGAGCAAAAGGCGTGACGGTATTAAAAAACACCTCATTTTCACCATAATCTTCTTTTACAAAGGCACGATAAATACGGTCGGATTTGCTGTGAAAAGTATCATAACTCCATTCATGGTGAACAAAGGAGGCAATTAGTATAAAACATGCAATAGCCAAACCTAGCCCACAAATATTGATCAGGGTATGTAATTTGTCTCTCCACAGGAGGCGAACAGCAACTTTGAAGTAGTTCTTTAACATGATCTATTCGTTCTTAAGCGAATGAGCAGGATTTAGCATCGCAGCTTTTAAGGCCCTATATCCAACAGTAAGTAATCCTACTAATAGAGCTAGGCCTAAGGCAACTAGGAATACTTCCAGACCTACCTCAACATGGTAGGCAAAATAACCTAACCAACTTTTCATCACCCACCAGGCAATAGGTGCCGCAACTACAAAAGCAATGACGATTTGTTTGAGAAACGATCTGGAAATATGTAGTAACAAGTTCATTACCGTTGCCCCAAGCACTTTTCTTACACTAATTTCCTTCGTTCTCTTTTGGATTATAAATGAAGCCAATCCAAACAAACCTAGACAGGCGATAAATACGGTTAGTAGTGCTCCTATAGAAAATAGCGCTTGGGCCCTTCTATCCGCCTGATAGAAGAGTTCCAATTGCTGATCTAGAAAATGTAACTCCATTGGAGTGGAATCATCGAATTTTTCGTGGATATCTTTTATACCAGCCAAAGTAGCAGTCAGGTTTTCACCAGATAATTTTAAACTGAAATAATCAACTGATTGAATCGAGTTAGACCAGGGCCCTATAACCAGTGGAGCAATATCTTCGTGGAGCGACTGAAAGTGGAAATCTTCAACCACGCCTGCCACTTTAAAACTACCCACTTGTGAAATGGTGATATCCTTTCCTACTGGGTCATCCCAGCCCAGATACTTTGCCGCTTGCTGATTGATCAGAACTGTGGTAGAATCCATCAGCCTATTTCCAGAAAAATTTTGCCCCTCGATGATATCCAACCCATAAGTATCAACCATATGCTCATCAAAGCTCATAAAGTAAGTTTGTAAGGAATCTCCTGGTAACTTGTCGGAGGTGACAAACAACTGGACAATGTTTTTCCATTCCCCTGGCACCCTGGATGAAGCTGCTACTTTCTCAACACCTGGAACTTGGGCAAACTCATATTTCATAGTTTCGAAACTGCTCCTAACGTTCCTATTGTTTATGTCAATAATGGCCATTACCTTATGGTCAAACCCCATATTACGATCACGGATATAATCCATTTGCTTGGTAGTCACGATGGTGGCGATGATCATAATTATGGATAGGGAAAACTGCGCAACCACTAGTCCTTGCCTGAGATACAAAGCTCCGGCTCCAGATCTAAGTTCTCCTTTCAGGGTCTCCGAGGGTTTAAGCTTAGACAGATATAAAGCTGGATAGAGGCCTGAAAACACACCGATAACCAGTGTTATTGCCAGTAGTATAAGACTTAGGTCTCCTACGGTTTGGAGATTAAAGAGAAAAGCCTTACCACTAATTTGATTGAAATATGGCATCAACAGGTGGACCAAGCCGAGCGACAGCATGAATGAAATTAATGCTATGACCAATGATTCGCTAAAGAACTGTTGGATCAGTTGCCAGCGCATTGCTCCAGAAACCTTCCTCACTCCAATTTCACGCGCCCGCTGAGCGGACTTCACCGTAGCTAAATTGATATAATTAATGCAGGCAATTAGTAATAAGAATAAGGCTATAGCACCGAAAAGATATACATAGCGCAACTCACCTTTAGCTACCTCAGTTCCGAACTCAACTTCACCGGAGCTATAGTAGATATCCTTTACATTCTGAAACTGAAGCTCACTGCGATTCGGGGAATCAGCCCAATATCGATCGGCAAAATTTTTCGATTTTTGCTGAAGAGGTAAAGCATTATTAGCATGATCCAGCAAAACGTAAGTGTAAGCGCCGTACTGGCTCCAATCTTGACTAAAGCGTAAAAACGCGCTGTCCATTGCATTACCAGTGATCAGTAAGTCAAATTGTAAATGAGAATTTGATGGCAGATCTTTGACTACTGCAGTAATGGTGGCATCGTCAAAATTTTGGAATCGCATCACTTCTCCCACAGGATTGTGATCTCCAAAATATTTCTGAGCTGTGCTTTCCGTCATAACCAGCGAATTGGCTTCTGAAAGAGCTCCGATCGCATTACCGCTAACGAAATCGAAATTAAAAAGCTGAAAGAAATTGGATTCTACCATATAGTAGCTACGCTCCTGCATCCGCTCTCCTTTCCATTCGGTATCAATATGACCAATTGGCTGAAAGAGTCTTGTGGTTGCCTCCACTTCGGGATAGTCTTTTACTAAAGCCTCACCTACCGGGGGTGCGGTTTGGCCAAAATATCTCTCACTATCGCCTTGTCTATCTACCTCGATTACGCGAAATAGCTCATCCGATTGGTTGTGGAAGGCATCATAGCTTAATTCATCGTTGATGAATAAATACAATAAACATGAACAGGTGATGCCAATTGTTAGCCCTAGAATATTGATCAAGGCGTACGTCTTGTTACGATTCAATGTTCTTATGGCGATTTTGAAATAGTTTGTTAACATAATTCCTTAGTTATTCAT